>JBGTNF010000502.1:0-3930 GCA_041743205.1 Thermomicrobiales bacterium
TCGACGAGGTGGACGTAGGTCGCGAACACCGAGCCGTCGCCGTTGCCGCCGGGAATCGTGCCTGGCCGGTAGACAACGTCCGGGCTGGCCGCCTCGATCGCGGCGGTGATCTTCGGGCGCACCCCGTTGCGGAAATCGCACAGGAAGCGGATCACGTCCAGTCCGGTCAGGGGGCGGTCGGTTGGAGGGGCGGCTACCACATCGATGGGGTCATTGGCGGTCATGAAGGTGCTCCTGGTGGTTGGCATGTCGTCGGTTCGCGCTCCGGATCGCACGGTGGTTTCGCGGATGTGGAGGCCAGCATAGTGCCGCCGGCGCGTTCGCGTCGTTCGCAAGGGGCGCAAACCCGCCCGGTTGGGCGGATTCATTGGGCGCATAACCATGTGTGGAGTACCCCTCGTTGCCAAGGGTACGTATCATTAGTGAGTACAGGGATCAGGGCTGTGTGCGCCTTTCGCGTCACGACGATCCCAGGAGGTTTCTCATGATTCTCGACCGATTGCTGGGCCGCAAGGATTCCCTGCCCAACCCTGAAAACGCCTTGTCGGGCCGCCCGACACCGGGATTCGACATTCCCACGACCCACGCCGTGCTCGGCACGCCCATCCAACCCCCGTTCCCGGAGACCATGCAAACGGCGGTCCTCGGCCTGGGATGTTTCTGGGGCGCCGAGCGCATCTTCTGGCAAACCGGCGGAGTGTATTCAACGGCGGTTGGCTACGGCGGAGGCTTCACCCCTAATCCGACCTACGAGGAAGTGTGCAGCGGCAAGACCGGGCACACGGAAGTCGTGCTGGTCGTCTTCGATCCCGCCAGCGTGACGTTCGAGGCGCTCGTCAAGGAGTTCTTCGAGTCGCACGATCCGACCCAGGGCATGCGCCAGGGTGGGGACGTGGGAACCCAGTACCGGTCGGCAATCTATTACGCCAACGACGAGCAGCGCCAGATCGCGGAAGCGGCCCGGATCGCCTACAACGCGTCGCTGAATGAGGCCGGCTACCGGGAGATCACGACCGAGATCGCGCCGGTGGACACGTTCTACTACGCCGAGGATTACCATCAGCAGTACCTGCACAAGGTGCCGAACGGCTACTGCGGGATCGGCGGCACGGGCGTGACCTGCGCCATGCCCCGCCCGGTGGGCGCCGCCCAGGAGGTGCGTTCATGACTGACCAGAGAGAGAAGGCGGCGACCGTCGCCGACGATCCGGGCTTGAAGCCGCTGCCAGCCACGGAAGCGGAATGGAAGGAACGCCTCGGCCGCGAGCAGTACAAAGTGCTGCGCGAGGCCGGCACCGAGCGGCCCTTCACCGGCGAATACAACGCCGTTTGGGACGATGGCACCTACCGCTGCGCCGCCTGCGGCAACCCGCTGTTTAGCAGCGAGACGAAGTTCGATCACGGCTGCGGCTGGCCGAGCTTCTCCGAAGCGATCCCGGGCTCGACCGAAGAGCTGAAGGATCGGTCTCACTTCATGGTGCGCACCGAGGTGCGCTGCGCTCGCTGCCATTCGCACCTTGGGCACATCTTTCCGGATGGCCCGAAGGCCAGCGGCGGCATGCGCTACTGCATGAACTCGGTCGCGATCGACCTCCAGAAATCGTAGCGGCTGGTCATATGGTCGCGGCTGGTCGTGTGGAGTAGTGGCTGGCCTTGTGCCAGCCAGCGAACAGGCGCGGCGATGATCGACCTTGTCCAACAGAACCAGAGCGCCATCGCTGATCTTGCGCGCGCCTATGGCGTGCGTACGCTGGACCTATTCGGCTCAGCGGCGACGGGCGCATTCAATGAGGAGACGAGCGATATCGACTTCATCGTCGATTTCGCTGATATGTCGCCGGGAATCGCCAACCGCTACCTGGATTTCGCCGAGGCGCTCGAGCGGTTACTCGGGCGTCCGGTCGATGTGATGTTTGCCGGACCGATTTCCAATCCCTACCTGCGGCGCAGCGTGCAGGTGAGCCGGGAGCGCATCTTTGAGGAACGATCTCGCCAAGCGACTTCATGACGCCCGGATTGCCTGCGAAAAAGTCGTTGGCTTCACAAGCGACATGACATTTGCTGAATACTCGTCCAATGAAATGGTTCGACTTGCAGTCGAACGTCTGCTGGAGATCGTCGGAGAAGCATTGTCAGTCGCGCTCAAGCTTGATCCGTCGCTTCAGGATCGATTCCCCAATCTTCGTAGAGCCGTCGGTCTTCGGAATCGCATTATTCATGGATACGACGACATCAACGACGCCGTGATCTGGGATATTATTCAGACCAACGTGCCGCCTTTGGCGAGTGAACTTGACGAGCTGCTTGGCGATGCTCCTGATCTGGAGTCGCCGGAGTAGCGCGTACCTGATGCAACCGAATCGAAGACTGCACCTTACCCTCGCGCTGGTCAAACGCTTCCCTGTTCATCTTCTCGCCCAGCCCCGCGGATGCGTTCCGGCAATTCCCGGAACCACTGGAGCGCCGCTTCCTCGTAGAGCACGCCGAATTGGATCGCGGCCATCACGAACGGGTTCTCGTCCTGAAACGACGGAGGCAGGGTTGCCAACAGCGCGTGGTCCTTCGCGAGCCGGGCGGCGTGCATCGCCTGGTGCCGGGCGACGAACTCCGCGAGCCGTTCCTGCGGCACGTGGCGCCCGAACATGACCGTGACCAGCAGGGGAAAGCGGATCGTTTCCTTGCCCGGACCCTGCAACACCCAATCGGTGAAAGCCGCCCGGCCCTCCTCGGTAATGGCGAACGGCTGACGGTCGCGGGTTCCCCGTTCCCCCGCCTCGACCAGCCCTGCCTGGGCCATCGCGTTCAGTTCCCGGTAGACCTGGCTTTGCGTCAGCGACCAGAAGTTCCCGATCCGCTGCTGCGCGACCGTCACCAGGTCCCAGCCCGTCATCGGGCCCTCGTGCAGGAACCCGAGGAGCGATCCCCCCGTAGCGTTGATCATATAGCCCGTCATCCATTGCTCCACTCGACTCGCGCTTGACATTCCACATTGGAATGTTGATACTGACCGGAATGACATTCCAATGTGGAATGTTACTCCGAATCAACCGCGTGCGTTAGCGAAGGGTGATGCGATGCCGGCAGTCATCGAAGTCGATCATCTCCAGAAGTGGTACGGCGCGTTCGAGGCCGTCAAGGATGTTTCGTTCGCGGTCGAGCAGGGGGAAATCTTCGGTATCCTCGGCCCGAATGGCGCCGGCAAGACGACCACACTCGAATGCATCCAGGGACTCCGCGAACCGGACGGCGGCTCGCTCCGGGTGCTCGGCGTCGATGCCGTCAGCCAGCGGGCGGAGCTGCGGGGCCGGATCGGCTCCCAGCTCCAGGACTCGGCGCTGCCGGATCGCCTCAAGGTCTGGGAAGCGCTCGACCTCTTCGCTTCGTTAAGTTCGAACGGGCCGGACTGGCGGGTCTTGCTCGACCAGTGGGGACTGGCGGACAAGGCGAAGACATCCTTCGCCGATCTGTCCGGCGGTCAGCGCCAACGGCTCTTCATCGCCCTCGCCCTGGTCAACAACCCGGAGGTCGTCTTCCTCGACGAACTGACCCAGGGGCTCGATCCGGGCGCCCGGCGCATCGCCTGGGACCTGATCCGCCAGATTCGCGATGGCGGAAGCACGGTCGTGATCGTGACCCATTACATGGATGAGGCCGAGCAACTCTGCGACCGCCTGGCGGTCGTCGCCGGCGGCGAGGTAATCGCCACAGGCACCCCGCAAGCGCTGATCGCCGGCTCGCCGCGCGGGATCCAGGTGCGGTTCAGCACGCAACGGCCCGACCTCGCCTGGCTGGAGGCGATCGATTGCGTCACCCAGATATCGCGCCGCGGCGATGCGATCGAGGTCACCGGCACGGGGCCAGTGCTGGCGCTGACCGCGGCCGCGCTGGTGGCGCACGACATCGTCCCCGCCGATCTCCGCGCCGTGCAACC
>JBGTNF010000503.1:0-3303 GCA_041743205.1 Thermomicrobiales bacterium
CTACGGGGATCAACTCACGATCAAGGCCGGGATCATCCAGGATGGGCTGCGGCGGATCGAAGACGGCCAGCGCCACCCGGCCCAGCGGCGAGCGGTCGCCCGCCAGCCAGTACTCGACTGGCGCCGTGACGAAGCGCGTATTCTTGAGCCCGGCGTTCTTGGCGTTTTCCTCGGCGAAGGCGACGGCCGGCTTGAAGCTCTCGACCCCAACCACGCGCTTGAAATGGCGCGCCAGCGGGAGCGTGAAGAGCCCGACCCCGCAGTAGAGATCGAGTACGAGGCCCTCGGCGCCCTTGGCCTCTTCAGCAATGCGGACGACTTCCGCCAGCAACGCTTCGGCGATCGGGATATTGGCCTGGAAGAAGCATTCGCCGCTGTAGCGAAAGGTTTCTCCGCCGACTTCGCGGAGCAGCGGCCGCGATTTGCTGGCGGCGGTTTGCTCCAGCACACTGCCGACATCGCCGGTCACCGCCCGGTACTCGCGGGCTGTCTTCGGCACCAGGCCGCTCGCGAAGTCGTCCCGCAGCGTGGTCAGCAGCGCCTGCGTGTTCGGGGTCAGGACCGGGCTTTCCTCGACATCGACCACACGGTGGCTGCTGGGCGCGAAGTAGCCGACCGCGCCGGCAGCGTGATCGATCTGGAACTCGGCGCGCGACCGGTAGCCCCACTCGTTTTCCGATGGCGTGACGTTGACCTCGGGAACGGGGTCGAGCTTGGCGATCCGGCGCAGGCTGTCCTGGATCATCCCGGCCTTGATCGCGAGCTGGTCGGCGTAGCCGACGTGCTGCAAGTCGAGCCCGCCGCTCTGGTCGTAATCGGCGACCTTCGGCTCGATCCGCATCGGCGACGGTTCGAGCAATTCCTCGATCGCGGCGTGCAGCACCTTGCCCTGGCGGCGCGTCACCCGGGCGCGGACGAGATCGCCCGGAGCGGTGCGCGGCACGAACACGGTCAGGCCGTCTTCATCGAAGCCGATGCCAAGGCCGTCACCGACGATCCGGTCGATCCGGAGGTTTTCGACGAAGCGCTCGGGCCCTTCCTCGACTGCCCGGGCGCGACGGCCTTCGCGAGGGCGGCTGGGCCCTGGTTTGGGACGTTGCTTGCGGAAGGGACGGGCGGGTCGGCGTTCTTTCTGGTCGGTCATGGGGAGTCTGTCCTGAGGCCGTGTTCTGGATGAGCGCGGCGCGATTGAACGCATGGCCGGATACGGAGCCTGCTGTTCGAGGGTGAGGGGTGGTGGCCCCGGAGACAGCCGCAAAAGGGCAGTCGACGTATGGCCGGCACATTCGCGAACCAATGGAGAAAAGCCACTGTCCCGATGGCGAACGCGCTCGAATCGTCGTTCAGGGCCGGACGACGAGCGAATTCGGTTCAGCGGCGGATCAGCCGCCGGGGTATCCTTGCGGACGGCCTACGATCCATCGCGATCGGCAACGCCTAGTATAGCCGCCCGTTGCCTTCATTCGTTGAGGCGTCCCCTTGCCCGAATCGACAACCACTCCCTGGACGTTCGGCGTGCTCCTCTCCGGAGCTGGCCGCACACTCGCCAACCTGCTCGACGTCATCGACCAGGGCGAGCTCGATGTCCGGATCGGCGTCGTCATCAGCTCGGTTCCCGATGTCCGTGGTCTCGAGGTTGCGGCCGCCGCCGGGATTCCGCACGTCGTCATCCGCCGTGGCGCCTACGACTCGCTGCACGCTTACAGCGCGGCGACGTACGCGGAGCTGGATGCCCACGGAGTCGACCTGATCGTGATGGCGGGGTTCCTGCGGAAGGTGGCGATCTTCCCCGGTTGGGAAGGACGGATCCTGAACATCCACCCCTGCCTGCTGCCGGACGCCGCATCGTACGCCGCCGGCAAGGGGATGTTCGGCGAACGGGTCCACGCGGCGGTCCTGGCGAACGGCGACACCGTGACCGGGGCGACGGTGCACCTGGTGACGGAGGACTACGACGAAGGGCCGCCGCTGGCCCGGGTCGACGTGCCGGTGATGCCGGGCGACGATCCCGTTACGCTGGGGACGCGCGTCTTCCGGGCGGAGAAGACGCTTTACCCCGCCACGATTCGCGCCTACCTGACGGCGCATCCCGAATTGCGGCGTGACCGGAATCGCTCGTAGGGGAGGCCCCGTGTGGCCTCCCGAAGATCTGGGCGGCGCGGGAGGCCACACGGGGCGTATGGTGGTAGTGGTTCAGGCTACCGCAACCGACGGTAGACGGCGTCGCCGAGCGACACTGTCACGAACGGGGGCGAGCCATCCGCCAGGGTCGCGTAGAACCCGCGCATGCCCAGGTTGAGGTATTGGAGGGTTTCGGCGACCACGGCGTCGGCCCGCTGGTCGGGGGCGTAACCGGCGCAGAACTTGCTGAACTCCACGCAGGGCGGGGCGTGCTGCACCGCCGTCATCGCGATGGTGCCGTCCGCGCCCAGGATTACCAGCCCGCCCGCCACCTCGCTCTCTGGAAATTCCCGATCCGCTTCGACGAGGATGTTCTCGCCGGCGACGCCATCGACCAGGTAGGCCCCGAACCGGCCGCGCATCCGCGCGTAGTGCCCGGTGAACCCGACCGACACTCCGTTCTCGCCGCGATACTTCGATTGCTGGTGGTCGCGGTGGTGGACATCGGGAACGTGGACGGCGCCGGCGCCATCGATGCCGGTGACCCCGCCATCGTCGATGCGCAGGGCGGGCACGGTCCGGATGAACTCCGGGTTGTACCAGCTGGTTGGGCGCTGGCCCATCTTGAGCGACGCGGTCTGGACCTGGAGGCGGACGATGGTTCCCAGGAGTTCGAGGTCGTCCAGACGGTCGGGTGTGGAGATGGCCGCGGCGGAGCGTGACATGGGAGCCTCACAGGGTACGGGCGGACAGCCGACGCAACGAGTATAGCCAGCGCGGCCTCACGGATCAGCCCTGTGTCGATCCCGGAACCGCTGGACGCGGACCGCCGTGCCGCAGGTCGAGGCCGAGCAAAAACGGCGGCTGCCGTTCTTGCTGCCGTCGAGGAAGAACACCTGGCACGCCGGCGCCGCGCACCCCTTAACCTTTCCCAATTGATCGCTGCCAAGTAACTCCGCCGCCGATTGGCACACGGGCCACAGCATACGGTCCAGATTCGGCCCGACGCGCCAGCGCCATTCGAGTCGCGAGCCGACGGCGACGTACTCCCCATGGCCGTTTGCCAGGACAAGTTCCTGATTGAACAGGTCTAGCGCGTCTCCCGCCGGTTCATCGCCGGAGGCAAGCGCCAGCACGATCGCGTGCAGCGCCTCCCGCAGCGCGGTGGCGCGTTTGCGCACG
>JBGTNF010000504.1:0-6638 GCA_041743205.1 Thermomicrobiales bacterium
CCACCAGCGCGTCGCGCCGGCCGGGCATCGGCGTCGGGCCCGCGTGATCGGAGCGTCCCGTGACGGCGATGTCCAGCCAGGTGATGCCGAGGATGCCGTCGACGATTCCGACCGGCCGGTCGAGGCCGTCCAGCACGGGACCCTGCTCGATGTGCAGTTCGAGGTAAGCCTGCCCGACCGGCGGCCGGAACCGCTGCTGACCGGCGTAGCCGACCCGATCGAGCTCGTCGCCCAACCGCAGGCCAGCAGCGTCTTGCCGGTCCCGCATCCAATCGGCGTCGAATACACCGGTTGCGGCGCCTGAGCCGATCATTGCTGGTTCGAACCGGGCCCCTTCTTCGTTGGTTCAGTTGATGAGCTCGATCGACCGGCTTGGGATGACGCCCGCCTCGCGCAGCGTGCGGAGCACTTCGAGCCCGCCGAGCACACCGAGCGCACCGTCGAAGCGGCCACCGCGAACGACCGTATCGAGGTGCGAGCCGATCTGGATCGCGCCCAGAGCCGTCGAGCCTTCGAGGATGCCGCGCATGTTGCCGAGGTCATCGACCAGCACCGGGCAACCGATGTCCGCCAGGTCCTGCGACAGGAGGTCGCGAGCAGTCTTGTCTTCGTCGGACAGCGCCAGTCGTGTCACGCCGCCGCCACTGGTCGCCCCGATCCGGGCGTATTGGGCGATCGAGTCGGTCAACCGCTTGTGATCGACCGCGGGCCGTCGCTCCTCTTCAGCCTGGTTGTCAATCGGCATCCGGGCTAATCCATGAAGACGAGGTCACGGGTGGCGTGATTGAGCCGGACGCCGCCCTCCTCGGTGCAAACAACGGTGTCCTCGATCCGCACGCCCAGGTTGCCATCAAGGTAGATGCCCGGTTCGTCGCTGAAGGTCATGCCCGCCTGGAGCGGCAGGTCGTTGCCCTCGACGAGGTACGGTTCCTCGTGCACTTCCAGGCCGAGGCCGTGCCCGACCCGGTGGAGGAACGCTTCGCCATAGCCGGCGTCCGTGATGATCTTGCGCGCGGCGCGGTCGAGATCCTGGAGCGCCACGCCGGGCTTGACCGCGTCGAGCGTCGCCTGGTTGGCGTCACGCACAATCTGGTAGACCCGACGGAACTCGTCGCTCGGCGGGCCGACGTGGACGGTTCGAGTCACGTCGGAGTTGTAGCCATTGAGCTTGCCGCCCCAGTCGAAGATGACGGAGTCGCCTTCCTGGATGACTCGTTCACCCGTGTGGTGGTGCGGCGAGGCGGCGTTGGGGCCGCTGGCGCAGATGCCCCACACCTTGGAGACGCCGCGCTTCTCGGTGAGATCGGCGAGCCGGCGCATGACCTGGGTTTCGGTGAGCCCGCTGATGGGCGGACCTTCGATGAATTCCTCCCAGGCCTCGTCGGTCAGGCGGCTGACTTCGGCCAGGGCGTCGATCTCGGCCTGGTCCTTGATCATGCGCAGCGGCCGGATGATGGGCGCCGCCTCGACCCAGGCGGCGCCTTCGAGGTTGGACTGCAACCGGAGCAGGAACGCGGTCCAGAGCTGGTTCCCGACCGCGACGTTCTTGCCGGTCACGTCGCCGATGACGGTCGCGGCGAGCGCCGCCGGGTCCTCGTGGTCCGCCCAGGTGTGGATCGAGACCAGCCGCCGCGCTTCGCCGACGAGTGGCGCTTCAAGCGTTGGGACGACCAGGGCCGGTTGCCCTTCGGCGGGCACGACGAGGAGGTTGAGTCGTTCGCTGAGATGAGCGTCGAATCCGGTCAGGTAGAAGAGGTCGGCGGAGGGTCCGAAGACGGCCACATCGACGCCACGATCATGGAGCTCGCCCTGCAGCCGCGCGATACGCTCGGCGTGGAAATCGTTGGGTAGGGAATCGGTCATGGAACCATCCTCGATAGTGAAAAGCGCGTGTCGAAACGGCAGATCGATGCCGGTCCGTTATCGCAGACCGCCCGCTGATCGTCCACACCGACGTCTTCACTGACGAACTCACGGCAGCGTATTGTGAAAGATGCGGCAATGTCCGGCTGCGTGCTACGCTCTCGAAGACGCCGCGTCCACGCCGATACCGGTTCCTCCATCCCGGCGGCGAAGCGCGGAACCAGTCAATGATCAGGCGGCGTGCGCTCCCAAGGATCGACACCTATTATGTCCATGAACGCTCTTGACCGCATAGCCATCGACCTCGACGGCGTGCTGACCGAACATCCGGCGCCATTGGCTGCCGCCGCCAACCAGCGGTACCGGCTCGACCTGCCGGAGCGCGCCTTCATCGACTCGGCCGGACTCAACGTGCCGCTGGAGGTGCGCGAGTGGGTCTACAGCGACGACGGGCCGGCGGCCCGGCTGCGGCCATCGCCGGAGGCACGCGATTTTGTGATCCGGATGATCGAAACGTTCGGCCCGGAGAACGTCATGATCCTGACCGCCCGGCCGCAATCGGCGGCAGGGATGACGCGGGCCTGGCTGGCGCGCAACGACTTCCCCGAGATCCAGGCGGTTTTCTCCGACGACAAGCTGACCGCCGCCCGCGCCCGTGGCTGCCGGTTCGCGGTCGAGGACAGCGAGCGCCACGCGCTGAATTACGCCGCCGGCGGCATCACCTGTTTCCTGATCGACGATGCGCATCACCCGCATCATGCGGACGAGCCGGAGATCATTCAGGTAACAGGGCTGCCGGACATCACCGGCCGGCTCCATCTGATGCTGGACGCTACGGGTCGCCGGGACGCGATCGCCGCCGCGCTGCCGCCGGTCGAGGACGCTCCTGGGAGCCGTCAGCCCGTGATCGTGGTCAGCGACGCGATCCACCCGATCGCACGCGAGGAACTCTCGGCGGCGGCAACGCTCATCGATGTCGATGGCACCGACGTGGCTGCGCTCCTGGCCGTGGTTCCGGAGGCCGACGCCCTGGTGGTGCGCAGCGAAACCCAGGTCACGCGCGACATCCTGGCTGCCGCGCATCGGCTCAAGGTGGTCGCGCGCGCGGGCGTCGGCGTCGACAACATCGACCTCGACGCCGCGACCCGGGCCGGGGTCATCGTCCTCAACGCGCCAGGAGCCAACGCCACCTCGGCGGGCGAGCATACGGTCGGCGTGCTCCTGGCCCTGACCCGGCAAATCCCGTTCGCCAACGCGTCCACTCACGCCGGTGAATGGCAGCGCAAACGCGTCAAGCCGATCGACCTGAGGGGCCGGACGGTTGGGCTGGTGGGGCTCGGCCGGGTTGGCTCGGTGGTGGCGAAGCGACTCGCCGCGTTCGAGATGCGGGTGATCGCGTACGACCCCCTGGTCCAGGCCTCCCGCTTCGAGGAGCTCGACGTCGAGTCGGTGTCGCTCGATACGCTGTACCTGCAATCCGACGTCGTGTCGTTCCACGTGCCGTCCACCGCCGAAACCCGCAACATGCTCAACGGCGCCACGATCGAACAGTTGAAGCCGGGCGCGATCGTGCTCAATATGGCCCGGGGCGACGTGGTCGAGCAGGAAGCGCTGGCGATCGCGCTCCGAACAGGCCACGTGTCCGCCGCCGGGGTCGATGTCTTCACCCACGAACCGTGCCACGAGAGCCCCTTGTTCGGCCTGCCGAACGTGATCGTCACACCCCACACGGCGGGGTCGAGCTACGAGGCGCTGGAGGCGGTGGGCCGCGTAATCAGCGGCTCGACCCTCGCCGCACTGCGAGGGGAGGCCGTGCCGAACGCGGTCAACCTTCCGCAGGCCACGCTCGACGGCCCCGAGCTGCGCCGCCTGACGACAGTGGCGGGAGCCGCCGGCCACCTGTTGTCCGTGCTGGTTCCCGACATCCCGCATCGGGTTCAACTCACGGTTCACGGGCAGGTCGCGCCGGATGTGGCCGAACACGTGCTCGGCGCCGCCCTGAGTGCGTCGTTCCAGCGCTGGCTGGGGCGAAGGGTGACTTCGGTCAACGCCAGCGTGGTCGCGCTCGACATTGGCGTTCAGGTGGAGAGGCCGGTCATCGACGACGCCGGCATCGCGCTGCCGCAATTCGTCTTCGAGGTTCGGGGATCGTCCACGCACACAGTGACGGTGACCTGGGACCGGGTTCACGCCGGGATCGTGGCGGTCGACCGGTTCTCGCTGGAGCGCCCGTTGGCGGGCGAAGTGCTCATCACCCACCATCACGACCAGCCGGGCGTGATCGGCACCCTGGGCACGATCCTCAGCCGCTACGGCGTCAACATCGCGGGGATGCAGGTTAGCCGCCACGCGCCGCGGCGGGAAGCGATGATGGTCACCAACGTCGACGAGGAGATCCCGGCCGCCGCGCTGGAGGAGATTCGGTCGTCCAGTGCAATCGAGGACGCCTTCGTGGTTACCCTGCCCCCGTACGACGGCGATCCGGACCCGGTCGTGATTTCGGCGATGACGGGAGTGGTGGCCAAGTGACCGAACGCTCCATCGGCACGCCGGAAGCTTCGACGTCGACGCCCGATCGCGGCCTCGTCGCGGTGCTGAGCACCGACCTGTTCTTCGGGATGCGGATCCGGACCGCCTTGCGCCAGCTCGGCTTCAGGGTCGCGATCGTCAAGGACGCCGTCGCCTTCGTGACGGCCCTCACGGTCGATGAGGGGGCCGCGAGCCTAGGCATCGTCGATTTCAACTATCCGGTCGATTGGGAGGTCATCGGCGCGGCGACCGGCGGGGAAACCCCGATCCTGGCGTTCGGGCCGCACAAGGATGTGGAGGGCTTCCGGGCCGCCAAGGCGGCCGGTGTCTCCCGCGTCGTATCCAACGGCGATTTCACGCGCTCACTCCCCGATCTCGCGCTTCGTTACGCCAGGATCGTCGATTAGCTGCACGCTTCAAGCAGCTCTTACACCGTATCCTGACCAGTCGCAGGGGCAGCTCGGGATGACGGTTGGGGCGGCGGCGGCGGCCGGCCATAGCACATTACGCAAACTTCTGAGTGAACGTCCTGCCGTGTTTCCCCCACCCGACTCGTGCGTATAATGTGTACGTACAATCCGGCGAGGAGCAGGACATGGCAGAGCTACGACCAAGAGACGAACCCGTGGATTCCATGACGGCTGAACCCGATCTGACGACCCCGTCTCCGGCTGGCGATGTGGTCACCATCGAAGGTGCTATCGAAATCTTCTTTGGTGATCTGCGCCTGGCGCCCCGGTCGCACAAGACCTACCGGCAGGGGATCACCAAGTTCACGAAGCACCTCGAACGCCACGAGGGCATCGACCCGGCGACGGCGTCGATCATGGTCGTCACCACGGACCACATCACCTCGTTCGCGGCCACGATCGTGCCGTCCGACATCCGGACCCCGGAAGAGGTTTCCCGGATGCGGACCGCCCAGAACAACCTGGCGGCGGTCCGCAAGTTTTGCGCCTACATCTCGGCGTACGACCTGCATCCGGACATTTCCACCGATCGGCTCAAGGTCCGGATCGCGGCGATGATGCCGCGTTTCACGCCCCCGCCGCCGGACGTCAAGCTCCGGGACCTGGAGCGGATCGTGGCCCACGTCACGAGCGGGCCGCGCGAGGAGAAACCACACCTCGAGCTCAGGCGTCTCAAGGTGCGGGCGATGATCCTGTTCATGTTCCGCACCGGCGTCCGCGTCTCCGAACTGTGCGCCCTGCGACGACGCGATATCGACCTGGAGGCGGGCACGGCGGGCATCTATCGCGCCAAGGGCGGCAAGAGCCGGACCGTGCATTTCGATGTCGATTCGGCGACCGCCATCGTGGCCTACTGGAACCTGCGCGGCGATCAGGTGCGAGGCTCCGGCGCCCTGCCGGCGTTCAGCGGTCGCGACAAGGTGGGAGAGCCGGGCAATGCGATCAGCCCGCGCACGGTCGAGCACATCGTCGCGGAGTTGTGCAAGCATCTCGCGATCGAGAGCGACGTGACGCCGCACTCGTTCCGGCACGGCCTGGCCACCGAACTCGTACGTCGCCGGGTCCGGGAATCGACCGTGCAGACGATCCTCGGTCACGCTTCGCCGCAGACGACGCGCATTTATGTCCACCAGTCTGGCCGGGAAGTCGCGGAAGAGTATCAGGATGCCTTTGGAACCTACCGCAAGCCATCGTCCGCGTCCGATTGACAGGCGGCGAATCGCGACCGGGGCCGTACTTGCGGGAGCCGCGTTGACGCTCTTCGTATCGTGCTCGCAAGGGACGTCCCGGGACGCCGAGCGCGGCCGCGAGGTCGACGCCGAGCGCACGTCGGTCGTCGACGCCCTCCAGGCCACGGAGACGGCGCGCCTGGTATCCGGATCGCCCGCAGCCTCGCCGCCGCCCGAACCGGACGAGTGAGAGGAATCTGGAGACTTCCTGCGTGAACCGCTCCTGCAACGGAACGACGCTGAGGTAGGGGCGATCCTGGCCCCGCTGGATACGTGATCGCCCGGAGCAACAGGACCGCCGAGGTCGGATCAACACGGAGGTTGACCCCTACGACTGGCGGCGTTTGCCTCCTGTGTATCCGGATTCCGTAAGAGAAGGGCTCAGCTCTTACGTCACCCCGAGCGAAGCCGAGGGGACTCTTCAGCGCAACGAACCCGGCGCCGAGGAGAGATGTCTCGACTACGCTCGACATGACGTGTTGGCGAGAACGTCGCCTATTGTCCGGTCAGCTCGGCCGGCAGGGCGGGCGCGGCGCACTCCGGCTGG
>JBGTNF010000505.1:0-2322 GCA_041743205.1 Thermomicrobiales bacterium
GACGCCCAGCTCGGGCCGGGGAGCCGGCTGGCGGTGCGGGTCAACGCCTCGGCGCTCGTCGCCACCGGGCTCGATCCGCTTCGAGGCCCGGCGGATATCGTCGCCGCCCTCCGCCGGATCGACAGCCTTCGTGTCACCTGCCGGGAACTCGGCCAGGCCGAATTGCGGTCGTTCCCGAGTACCTGGGCGAAGCGCCTTGGCTACGGCAAGCCGACCAGCGCCTGGCTGATCGAGGCGGCCCGATCCTCGCTGTGAACAATGGGAATCGTAGGGGCCGACCTGTGTGTCGGCCCTGTCCCGGTCGCACGGAGGTGGTCTGGCATGTCCTGAAGTTTGCTACGACAGGGGTGACAGGAGGCACTTCATGGCGCTGCAACTCAACCCAAGGAACCGGGCCCGGATCACCGAACTCCTCAGGCACGGCGATTACCTCGACGCCGACGCCGTAGTCGGACGCGCACTCGATCTTCTCAACGAAGTCGAACGTCTCCATTATCTGAAAAGCCTCCTCGCCGTGAGCGCGGAGCAAGCTGCCAGGGGCGAGGTGATTCCTTACGATGACGAGCTCCGGGAGGAGATCAAGCGAAGCGCCCGGAGACGTTTCGCTGCCGGTGAGATAGCGGGTCCTGATGTCCGCCCGTAAGGGGCCACTCGTCATCACTCCCGAAGCCCGGTCAGACATCGAGCAAGTCTTGATGTACAGCGAGGAAGTCTGGGGGGTCGCGCAAAGCGATCGCTACGAGCAGAGCCTGTACGAGTCGCTGCGTCGAATACAAGCGTTTCCGGACCATGGCCGGTCGTCCAATGTGCTTCTGAGAGGAGCGCGAAGTGTGATTTGTGAGCACCACGTGATCTATGACACCTACGACAACGACTCCATGACGATCCATCGCATCCTGCACGAGCGGCGGCACGTGACGCCGGAGATGTTCCTGCCTGAACCCGAAGTCTGACCGAATGAGGCAATACCGGGGAACAACCCGGAATATCATTCCATTCCGGGCTGTTCCCCGGTATCTGGCATGTGTCGTGGAAGGGGTACGCCTTGTCGGTACCCACTTTCGACTAGAACGTGACCACCTGCACGTTGCCGGTCGTCAACTCGCCCTCAACGTCGTAATCGAGCCCGGCATCGGCCCCGTCCGGAACCGCCGTGCCCGTTACCTGGGCGGCGGCGGGGCCGACCACCAAGCGCAGTGAATCGGCGCTGGTCCCGATCTCGCCGCCCTCGACCAGCCGCAGGCCAAACGGGTGCTCGCCCTCGCCGTTGACCGAAACGGTTCCGGCCAGCACCCGGGCGTTGTCGTCGTCTCCGGCGGGTCCGTAGGCGGTGAGCGTGACCAGCGCGATCGTCAATGGCTCACCGTCCATTCCCGCCGGGTCGTGCCACGCCAGGGCGCCCTGCACGACCGGGTCGGGGACATCGTCCAGCTGGAGGCGGCTTCCGAACGCGGAGAACTGGATCGGCCCGTTCGGCCCCTCCAGCGAGCCGCCGGCGACCGCGCCGGCTCCGCTGCTGATGGCAGCGGACGCGGCTGCCCCATTCGGCGTGATCAGGGAAAACGTGGCGAGACCGGCAACGCCGGCCCCCAGGCCGGTGATCGCGGAGCGGCGCGTGGTTGGGGTCGAGGTCTTCATGGCATGTCCTCATGGTTGCGGAACGGCGGCTCGCTGACAGGGACCCTGGGAAGAACCGATGTCCAGGCGTGCGTTGGCCGGTTCGATATCCACATTTTGCGCGAGATCAGAGGTCAAGTACACCCTTCTCCCTGGCCCACGTCGACAGTTGCGTGCGGTTGCCGGAACTCGTCTTGTGTAACATGTTGCGCAGGTGGGCGTGGACCGTTCGCTCGCTGATGAAGAGCTCGTCCGCCACGCGCCGATCGGGATACCCCTGGGCCACGAGGCGCAGCACCTCCAGCTCCCGGCGGCTGACGCCAGCGAGGTCGGGATGGTCGTCCGCCCGGGACGAAGCGGCGGCCAAGGCTCGTTCATGCCAGGACGTCATGCCCAGGCTTTGGAAGATCTCGATCGCCTCGGGCAGCAGGCGCTTGCGCCTGGCGAGCGAGGTGGATGGCGCCATCGCCTGCTCGTAGGCGGCAATGCCCAGCAGGGGTATTTGGCCCTGGCGCGCGAGGATCGCGCGCGCCCGTTCGAACATCTGCTGGGCGAGCGGATCGCCGAGCAGGGTGAGCATCCGCGCCCGGGTCAGGTAAAGGCTGGTTTGCGGATAGTCGGCCATGCCCGAGGCGATAACCCCGGCCGCGAGCCGTTCGAACGTCGCGGCCCGGTCGGTGGCGCCGAGCCGGGCGATCGCGGCGC
>JBGTNF010000506.1:0-16651 GCA_041743205.1 Thermomicrobiales bacterium
CGCGATTTCGTGCGGGTCGGTGACGATCGCTCCCGTCCCGTGCGGGACCACGGCGGGGGCGATTTCCGGCGGCCAGAGCAGCGTGCTCTCGAGGTGCAGGTGGGGATCGATGAACGACGGGGTGACGATCATCCCGGTCACGTCGATCACCTCCCGCCCATCGGGGTAGTCGCCCACGGCAGCGATCACGTCGGCATCGATTGCTACGTCGGCGCGCAGCAGCTCACCGGTGAAGACGTTAAGCACACGGCCGCCCCGGAGCACGGTCGCCGGTTCGTACCGGCCCTGGGCAATGGCGGCGCGCCGTCGCCATTGCCAGAGCCACTTGAAGTACTGCGACTCGGCTTCCGTGTACTCGCGTTCGTCAGTCATGGGGGTGTGGTCGTCCTCTGGATTTGGGAACACGCGGTCACTATTCCTCGTAGGGGCCGGCCCGTGTGCCGGCCCGCCAGCATAGGGTCGCGAATGCACGGGAGGCCACACGGGGCCTCCCCTACGACCGCCTGCCATTGCCACGGCTCAACCCAGTTGGGCTTCGATCTTGCCGAGCAGCGTTTCGAGCTCCGGCAGGTGGGAGCGCACGAACTCGCCGAGGTCGCCGGTGCGGTTGAACGGGAGCTCGTAGGTTTCGGAGACGGACACGCCCTCGTCGACTTCGTCCCACATCACCTTCTGGTGCGATTCCAGCTGACCCCGCGCGATGTTCGGCAGCATCAGGCGCGCCAGGCGGGCGCGAGACTTGCGCCGCCACTCGTTTTCCTCATCGGCGTAGAGCCCCGGCGACGACGACCACAGCTCGACCTCGTACCCGTCGTCGCCGATCCGGACGTTGGCGCGGCCCGCTTCGTCGTCGACGGCGATGCTCCAACGGTTCTGGTCGTCCAGCATGCCGTAGGCGTAGAAATCGGCCGCCTTGAGCGATTCGCGCACCGGGTCGAGTGCGATCCGATCCTGTTCGATCCGGGCGTTGGCGGCTTCTTCCTCGTCCGCGTGATGGAAAGGAAAGCTGAAGAACGACATGGCGGCATGCTCCGGGGATGGGTGGAACGTGAAACTAGATGACGACTCGTTCGACGTCCGGCCGGGCGGTGTTCCCCTCGAATCGTGACGGCGAGAACGTATTTCCCTGTTCGCATCCGTCGACCATGATGCCGGCCAGGATCCGCGCGCCCGCCGGACTGCCCATGATCCCGTGACCGCTGTAGCCGGTGTGCAGGTAAAGGCCATCGACGCCGGGCGCAGCGCCGATCAGGGGCCGGTGATCCGGGGTCATAGTGTACTGGCCCGCCGTCAGATACAAATCCTCTGGCGACAAGGTTTTGGACAGCTCGAGCCAAAACGGCGCCAGGCGGCCGACGCCTTCCGGGTTCCGGAGGATCAGGTCGATGAAGGCCGGATCGGGTTCGACCGGCCACGCCGCGTCGGCGTCCGCTTCCGATTGCGCCCAGGCGAGCAGCGCGCCGCCCCGATGGGGCCGCCAGTGGGCGCCCGTGTTGGCGTCGATCGTGACGGGTCCAGCCTGGGGAATGGAGGGGTTGGGGCTGACGATCAGGCGATGCCTTCGCCAAAGGGCGATCGGCAGCGGCTCCGGCGAGAGGGCTCGCGAGAACGGACCCGCCGCCAGGACGACGCGATCGGTACCGACGAACCCCGCGCTCGTCTCGATTCCCGTGACCTTGCCGTGGTCGATTCGGATGCGGTCGACCCTCGTGTCTAAATGGATTGGAACCTGCGACGAGGCGGCCAGTGCATTGACCGCCAGCGCACTGTCGATCCAGCCGTCCCGGCTCCGGTACGTGGCCGTCACGATCTCGTCGCTGAGCCAGGGGTATCGGTTTCGCACTTCGTGTCCATCGACCTGCTCGACATCCTCCAGCCCGGCCCGACGTTGCGACGCCACCCGTTCGGCGAATTCCGGGATATCGTCGCGCTCGGTGGAAGCGAAAAGGTAGCCCTGCTGGCAGAGACCGATCGGCGAGGACATTGCGTCGAGACCGCACCGCTCGGCGAACCGTTCGTAGAAGTCGAGGCTTTCGGCCATCATCACGATGTTGTCGGGTTCCCCGAACTGGGCGCGGATGCAGTGGGCGGACATCGCCGTCGTGCGTGCGCCGATGTCCTCGGCCGCCTCGAACACGATCGACGCCACGCCGCGCTGATTCAGGAACCAGGCGGTGGCGATGCCGACGATCCCGCCGCCAACGATCACGACTTCGGCACATTGCGGCTGGTCCGTCGCCGAGCGGCGATTGACCTTGAGCTGGGGCATTGGGAGTTACCTCACTACTTGTGCCACTGATACAGGCATTTTCAACACGCATTGTGCAAGCTGTCGAAGTGCCGATTCGTCCCGCTGCCTGCTCGGCTGGCGCACTGTGCAACGTGCTTAGAACCCGTGTCGTCCGAGCGTAGTTGGGTGCATACTGACTTTGGGTCAACCGGCGGGCATTTGACACTGCCACGAGCCAGCGGCTATTCTCCGCACTTACTACCAGATGAACGGGTACAAGAGAAGAGCAGCACGCTGTACCGCGGCAGGACTGGGGGTTTCTGCGTTACAGGCACAGGGGTCAATGGCCGGCGCACACGCTTCGCGTCCGGCGGGTATTCGAGCCACAAGGCTTCGTTGCTGCACGTACGTCGGACGGGTACGGACCCGGGCCGGGTTTCGCAAACAGGTCGCTGTGGCGACCATTGCTGGAGGTTCTCTCGCATGGCAGATCCGCGTTTCGACACACTCATCGAGCAGGTCCGCACCGGTTCGATTGATCGCCGCACCTTCCTCGCCCGCTCCTTCGCGCTCGGCATCTCGGTCAGCGCGGCCAGCTCCGTCCTCGCCGCCAGCGTCGTGGCCCAGGAAGCATCGCCAGCCGCTTCCGGGGACCTCACTCCGGCGAACCTCGGCGTCGAAGGCGTCGAGCACGTCACCGACACCAGCAAGGGCACGATCAACCTCTACTCGTCGTGGCCGCTAAGCGGCGCTTCCGAGCAGATCGGCGGCGACTCGGTCGCGGCTGTCCAGTTCGCGATCGACCTCTGGGGCGGCGCGGCTGGCGGTTACGCCATCAACTACGAAGCGCTCGATGACGGCATCGCCGCCAACAACGGCGCCTGGGACGCGACGGCGGAAGCCAACAACGCAACCCAGGTCGTCAACGATGTCGACGCCATGGTCTACATCGCCACCTACAACTCCGGCGCCGCCCTGGCCTCGATCCCGATCACCAATGAAGCCGGCCTGGCCCAGATTTCCCCGGCCAACACCGCGGTGCAGCTGACCAAGGAGAATCCGGCCAACGAAGAGGGCTATCCGGACGTCCTCTACCCGTCGGGCACCCGCAACTACATGCGCGTGGTTCCGGCCGACGACCTTCAGGGCGGCGCCTCGGCCAACTTTGCCTTCGGCGGCCTCGGCGCGCCGACGGCCTACGTGCTGCACGACAACCAGACCTACGGCGAAGGACTGGCGACGGTCTTCCAGACCACGTATGAAAGCCTCGGCGGCGAAATTCTCGGGTTCGAGGCCTTCCAGCCGGAAGCTCCTGAATACCAGGCGTTGGCGACCAAGATCGCCAACCTTGCCCCGGCCGTCGTCTACATCAGCGCCATCGTCAACCTCAACGCCAGCAAGCTCCTCCAGGACCTCAGGGACCTGATGGCGCCGGAAGACACGGCGATCCTGGGCCCGGACGGTCTCATCAACCAGGCCTTCATCGACGGCGCCGGTGATGCCTCGGAAGGCATGTACCTCACCTTCGGCGGCCTCCCGGCCAACGAACTCGAGGGCGTCGGCGCCGAGTGGTACACCCAGTTCATGGAAATCGTCGGCCACGAGCCGGACGCCTACGCCGTCTACTCGTTCGAGTGCGCGGTCTGCGTGCTCCAGGCGATCGACCGGGTCGGCGCGAACGACCGGGCCGCGATCCTCGACGCCATGTTCACCACGGAAGGCTTCCGGGGCCTGATCGGTACCTGGAGCTTCACCGAAACCGGCGACACCACCGCCGACACGATCTCCCTCAACATCGTCCAGGACGGGGCCATCACCTTCCAGGAAGTCATCGGGCTTCCTGCCTGATACGGATAATGCGGAACCGGGCCGGGCGCTATGCCCGGCCCGGTTCGCGTCTGGCATTCCTGCGCCCATTGGCGTAGGGGATATCCAGCGGGGCCGACCTTGTGTCCTCCCCTACGGGCCAGTGCTCCTTCGAGGTTCATCCGGGCATTCGGCGCCGGAGGCTATAAGCGAGACGACGGTGGGAACCTGGCCATGGATTTCGAGTGGACGCTCTTCTTTCAATTCATGATTATCGGGCTGGCGACGGGTTCCCTGATTGCCCTGATCGCACTTGGCTACACGCTCGTCTACGGCATCATTGAGCTCATCAATTTCGCCCATGGCGAGGTCTTCATGATGGGCGCGTTCTTCGCGTCGACCGTCGTGGTCCTCACCGGCGTCACGAGCGATTCCTCGACCGGCGCGATCGTCGCCGTGCTGCTGCTTACCCTTGCGGCATCCATGATTTTTTCGGGTGTACTCAACGCTGGTATCGACAAACTTGCCTACAGCCGGCTCCGTAACGCCCCGCGCCTGGCCCCGCTGATCGCCGCGATCGGGATGAGCTTCATCCTGCAGAATGTCGCGATCTACTGGAAGGGCCCGAACCCGTTCACGGCGCCGGATTTGATCCCGCGGGAGTTCCGGACCTACAACGTTCTTCAGGAGTGGCCGCTGCTCCGAGACTGGTTCGCCGATTCCACGCTCCGGCTCCGGCTGCTCGACGTCATGGTGATCGGCGTCACCATCCCCTTGCTCCTGATCCTCTCCTGGTTCGTTTACCGCACCCAGATCGGCACCGCGATGCGGGCCACCGCGCAAGACCGCGAGGCGGCCGCGCTGATGGGCATCGACATCAACCGCACGATCGGCGTCGCCTTCCTGATCGGCGGCAGCCTGGCCGGCGCGGCGGGCATGGTCGCCCTCTTCTACAACAATTCGGGACGTTTCCAGATGGGCTTCACCTACGGCCTGTTCGCTTTCACCGCCGCCGTGCTCGGCGGCATCGGCAACCTCGGCGGCGCCGTGCTCGGCGGGTTCCTGATCGGGCTGATCTGGTCGTACAGCGACGGTTTCATGGGCACCTACATTTCAGGCTGGGGGAGCCAGTGGACCAACTCGGTCATCTTCGGCATCCTCATCCTCGTCCTGGTTTTCCGCCCCTCTGGTCTGCTGGGCCAATCGGTGCCTGACAAGGTCTGACAGGTCTGACGACCAGGAGGAACCCGCACATGGCCGCATCCTACGCAACCCGCGCCGAACAATACTTCGAAGACCGCAGGCAGGAGAACCGCAAGCGCCTGCTGCGGGTGCTGATCGGTTCGCTCGTGCTGGCGATCTACCCGATCCTCGACCAGGCGTTTGGCTGGGACCAGCTCGGGCAATGGATCCCGATCTTCGTGTTCGTGATCCTGGCGATGGGTCTCAACATCGTCGTCGGTTACGCCGGCCTGCTCGACCTGGGCTACGTCGCGTTCTTCGTGATCGGGGCCTACGGCAACGCCTTCCTGACCTCGCCGAACAGCTGGTTCGTGCAGCAAGGCTGGATACCCAATTGGCTGCAATCGTTCTGGCCGGCGATGGCGGTGTCGTGGATTCTGGCGGCAATCTTCGGAGTCATCCTCGGCGCGCCCACCTTGCGGCTCCGTGGCGACTACCTTGCGATCGTGACGCTCGGCTTCGGCGAGATCGTCCCGGATTTCTTCACGAACGCCGCCACGGTCACGAACGGCCCCCAGGGCATCGGCCAGATCGCCAAGCCGCCCTCCATTCCGCTGCCGGGCGACCGAGAGATCGCCTTCAACACCGTGAACCAGGCCAACTGGTTCTGGCTGGTGCTGGCGGTCGGCATCCTCTCGATCTTCATGATCACCCGGCTCTACGATTCCCGGCTGGGCCGCGCCTGGCAGGCGATCCGCGAGGACGAAATCGCCGCCGCTTCGATGGGCATCAACACCGTCTCCACCAAGCTCTGGGCCTTCGCGCTCGGCGCCTCGTTCTCCGGTTTCGCCGGTTCGCTCTACGCCGGCTACGTCCGGATCGTGTATCCCGACCAGTTCCAGTTCTCGGTCTCGATCATTATCCTCGCCATGGTCATCCTCGGTGGCATCGGCAACATCTACGGTGTCATCGCCGGCTCGCTCATCATCGGCTCGTTCGACCGGATTCTGGCGACCGAGCTGACCCGACCCCTGAACTGGGCCGGTGAGCGCATCACCTGGCCGCCGCTCCAGTGGCTCGGTGACTGGATGGCGACCCACAACGTCAACTCCGACCGGTTCCTGATCTTCGGCCTGGCGCTGGTGCTGATCATGCTCCTGCGGCCTGGTGGACTTTTCCCCTCTAGCCGCCGCGCCGCCGAGTTGAGCGGCGACGATGACGTGGGCGACGACGACGACGACACCTTGTACGAAACGCGCACGGACGATACGAAGCTGGCGGGAGGGAGCGCAACGTGATGAGCGATTCATCGTCCGGGCCGCCGATCCTCGAGGCCCGCGGCATCACCAAGAAGTTCGGCGGGCTGATCGCGGTCGATGCGGTCGATCTCGCCATCGCCACCGGCAGCATCACCAGCGTGATCGGCCCCAACGGCGCCGGCAAAACGACTTTCTTCAACATGATCGCCGGCATCTACAAGCCGACCGACGGAACGATCTCGTTCAAGGGCAAGCCGATCTTCGGAGGGTCAGGATTCGGCGGCACGTCGCTGCGGCCGGACCAGGTGACGTCGCTCGGCATCGCTCGCACGTTCCAGAACATCCGGCTCTTCGCCAACATGACCGTAATCGAAAACGTACTCGTCGGCATGCACTCGCGGATGAAGACCGGGGCGCTTGGGGCGTTCCTGCGCACTCGTTCCGTGATGAAGGAAGAACGCGAGGCGCGCGAAACCGCTTACAGCCTGCTGGACTACGTCGGGCTCGGGCGGCAAGCCCAGGCAACGGCCAGGAACCTCTCCTACGGCGACCAGCGCCGGCTCGAAGTGGCTCGCGCCTTGGCCAGCGGTCCCAGCCTGCTCCTGCTCGACGAGCCGACTGCCGGCATGAATCCGCGCGAGACGGCCGGCATGACCACGTTCATCGACCAGATGCGACGCGAACTCAACCTCACGATCCTGTTGATCGAACATGACATGAAGGTTGTGATGGGCATCTCGGACCAGGTCGCGGTGCTCGACCACGGCACCAAGATTGCCGATGGTTCGGGCGCCGAGGTCCGGGGCAACCCGCAAGTGATCGAGGCCTACCTCGGCAAGGGCGCCGCCGAGCTGGCCAAGCAGTTCGATATCGACACGGTCGAAGCGCCTGGCGAAGCGCCCGAGTCGATTCCCCCTGTTTCGCCAGAACCGCCGCGACCGCAGGTGAACCCGTGAGCGCTGCGCACGTCGAGCTACGACTCCCGAATCGACGGGACGCAACGATCTGGATGGCTTCCCGATGACTGACACCAAGATGCTCGAACTCAGGGACGTCAATACGTACTACGGGCACATCCATGCGCTCAAAGGCATCACGATCGACGTCAACCAGGGTGAGATCGTGACCCTGATCGGCTCCAACGGCGCCGGCAAGAGCACCACGCTCAAAACCATCTCCGGCCTGCTCTCGCCCCGCACCGGCCAGGTGTTGCTCCGCGGCCAGACGATCAGCGGCCTGCCCGCCCACAAGGTGGCCGGGTTGCGGGTCGCCCAATCGCCGGAGGGCCGGCGCGTGTTCCCGCGGATGTCGGTGCTCGAAAACCTCCAGATGGGCGCCTTCGTCCACGGCAAGATCGATCCCGACGACCTCGCCCGCGTCTTCGACCTCTTTCCGCGGCTCAAGGAGCGAATCGGCCAGAAGGCCGGCACCATGTCTGGCGGCGAGCAGCAGATGCTGGCGATCGGCCGGGCATTGATGGCGAAACCAGAGCTCCTGTTGCTGGATGAGCCCTCGATGGGGCTGGCCCCGATCCTCGTCGAACAAATCTTCGCGATCGTTCAGGATATCAACCGCCAGGGAACGACCGTGCTGCTGGTGGAGCAGAATGCCCTGATGGCCCTGGCGATCGCCCGGCGCGGCTACGTGCTCCAGACCGGGTCGATCCTGCTCGCAGACGAGGCTGGGGCCCTGATGCGCAACGAAATGGTGCGCAAGGCCTACCTCGGCGAGGTATGAATCATCGCAACACCGTAATGGGCGGAAATTTGGTTGGTAGGGGAGGCCCCGTGTGGCATCCCGGCGTTGGGCAACCCCGTAGCGACGGGAGGCCACACGGGGCCTCCCCTACGATGTTTCTGCCATCAATCCGCTGACGTGGCGGGCCGCCGTGGTTCTACCCGTCCCATTCGCCCCTTCATCGCGGCGAACGCTTGCCAAAGTGTCAACAGGATCACCGGGCCAAACACCACCGTTACGATGATCATGGTGTACGGGTAGTAACCCCAGGCGTCGAAATCCCACACGTACCAGAGCCAGATCGTTAAGGCGTGGCCCAGCATTGCCGTCACGGACCACAGTAACGCCCGTCGCCAGGGGGTCGCCGGGATCAGGATCGCCGCCAGCGGCACGAGCCAGATCACGTACCAGGCGCGCTGGTTGGTCGACGCCACGAGCATGAAGGCGAACATGACCTCGAACATCGCCCGGGGCAGGCGCCCCGGGTTTTGCCAGCCCAGGACCGCCCAAACGGCGATCGCGATCGCGGCGAGGCCGTAGGCAACGTTCATGATCGTTTCGGCCGAGACCGTAGCGATCGAAAACTCCTGTAACGAGGCCGTCACGACCCACGCCGGAGACGCCGCTACCCGCGAACCCTGTTCGCGCGCGCTCGTGACGATGGACTCGAGGTCGTAGAACGGGTAGAGGCTGACCGCGGCGAGGAAGACGAGAGCGGCCAGCGACCACAGTACCCCGGCCGCCCGCTCGCGCCATTCCGGATTTCGCCGCCACACCGCGACCACGGCGATCGGCACCAGGATCAGCGTGACGTATTTAATCAGCACCGACGCCACCAGCAGCGGGACCACCCACCGGTCAAGCCGTTTCTGCCAGGCCCACAGCGCCGCCACTACGGGCAGCATCAGCGTCACATCGTTGTGGGCGTTGCCGACCCCGTCCCACAGCACGAGGGGATTCCACAGCCAGAAGAGCGCCGCCGGAAGCGCCCAGCCGGGATGCGCCTCTCGGACGATGGCATAAATCAGCCAGCCGATGGCAATGGCCGACGCCACGCCCAACAGCTTGAAGCCAACCACCGCGGCCCCGATGCTGTCGCCGCCGAGCCAGGTGATCGGGGCGGCGAGCTGGTTCCAGAGCGGACCGTAAGGGGAGAGGTTGTCGGCCCATTCCTCGGACGCGAACCGCATATAGGGATCGAGATCCCAGAATGCCGCTGGCTGGACGGCGTTCGGGTTCTCACCGTACTCGCTCAGGAGGCGGGAGCGCGCGGCATAGATATAGACATCGATCGCGTTGGTCGGGTACATCGCCGTGAACGACGCGTACATCGCCAGGGTCGTGCTGCCAACTAGCCAACGGTTGTCCCGGAACGACTGGCCACGCAATCGGGTCAGCAGGCTCCACACGGCGCCCAGCCAGGCGGCCAGGCCAACGGACCAGATTACGAATGCGAACCAGCTGTAGTCGACGATGTGCCCCATGTCGCGCAGCGCCGCGCGATGGGGCCAAAAGGGAAAGAGCCAGGCCCAGGCCGCCGAGACGGCGATCAGGCACGTGGCCGCGACCCAGGGTGAGGCGACAGCGGAAGGTCGTTGTTGGGCGTGCGGTGACGGCATCGGCGATGTTCCCTCGCGACTCTTGCGACCCTGGCGAATCGATGATCGGCGAACGCGCTGGACATAGTTTGCCCGAGCTGGGTTGGCCTGACGATAGCGAGGCCGAAGTCGCGCATCACCGGCCAACTGCGAGTTTGGAATTGCCGCGCCAATGGCCAGAAGTCCCGCCAATCCGCCCTCACCTCCCAACTACGGCATGATCGTGCAACATGCACCACGACACGTTCGGCATTTGAGCCACATGTGCAACTTGCCGTTCAGATTGAGATTGAAGGGAAGGCGGCCTTGATGGATACTGGAACGTCATCCAAACGTATCGCTTTTCGCGGGTTTTCGCCTCTGGCTGCGCTCGTCCCGCTCATGTCCATTCTTTCGAGGAGTAACAGGTAGCATGACCCCAACCCAGACGTCCGGGAAAGTGGCTTTGCCGGAGCGGATCGAGCGGCTCAACGATTTGGCGTACAACCTGTGGTGGACGTGGAGCAAGCCGGCGCGGGCGCTTTTCGCCGAGCTTCACCCGGTGCTGTGGCACGTGGTGGAACACAACCCGGTGCTGTTCCTCCACCGCATCGAGCCCGAGCGCCTGCTGGCGGCATCCCGCAACGATGAGTTCCTGAAACGCTACGACACGGAAATCGCCGCGTTCGACGCGATGATGAACCAGCCGAAGGACAAGACCTGGCTGGGCCAGAACCGCCCGGAGATGGTCGGCAAGACCGTCGCCTACTTCTCGGCTGAATTCGGCCTTCATCGCGCCTTGCCGATCTACTCCGGCGGTCTCGGCGTGCTGGCGGGCGACCACTGCAAGGAAGCCAGCGACATGGGCATCCCGCTCGTGGGCGTGTCGCTGCTCTATCGCCACGGCTATCTCCGCCAACGTATCGACCATCAGGGTTGGCAGCACGACGTACGGTCCGAGTTCGACCCGATGGCCGAACCCACGACCCAGATGTTCAACCCGGACGGCACGCCGGTGCTGGTCGAAGTCGATCTCGAAGATGGCAGCGGCCCACTGCGTCTGGCAGTCTGGAAGGTCGACGTCGGGCGGGTCCAGATCTACCTGCTCGACACCGATGTCGACGGCAATCCGGACTGGACGCGGGAGCTCTCGTCGCGGCTTTATGGCGGCGATTCCGAGCACCGCCTGCGCCAGGAAATCGTCCTCGGCATCGGCGGCGTGCGCTTGCTTCGTTCGCTGGGGATCGATCCGGTCTACTGGCACGCCAACGAAGGGCACGCCGCGCTGCACCTGCTGGAGCGGGTGCGCGAACACGTCCAGGCGGGAAAGCCGTTTGCCGAAGCGGTGGCAGCCGTTCGCGCCTCCTCCGTTTTCACTACCCACACGCCGGTGCCAGCCGGTCACGATATCTTCAGCAGCGCGATGATCGACCGCTACTTCCACGCCTACTGGCCGGAACTCGGGCTGGACCGCGAGGCTTTCCTGGCGCTGGGCCGGCACGGGGCCGAACCAGGCTTCAACTTCACGGCCCTATCGCTCCGGCTGGCAGCGCACGTCAATGGCGTGAGCGAAAAGCACGGCGAAGTCTCCCGCGAAATGTGGAACGATCTCTGGCCAAACACCCCGATCGCCGAAACGCCGATCATCCACGTCACCAACGGCGTCCACCTGCGGACCTGGATTTCGCCGGTGATGCGCAATCTGTACGAACGCTATCTGCCGCGCCGCTGGCGCGACCGGCAGCAGGATCCCAACGTGTGGGAAACGGTGCTCAACATCCCGGACGCCGAGTATTGGCGAGCCCACCTCACCTGCAAGCAGGAACTGATCGACGAGATGGACGAGCGGGCGCGCCGCCGGTACGTGGAGGGCCAGTTCGACGCCTGGCAGCTCCTGTCTTCGGGACCGTTCCAGAACGCCAATGTGCTGACCCTCGGGTTTGCCCGCCGCTTCGCGACCTACAAGCGGGCCACCCTGCTGTTCCGGGATATGGACCGGTTGGCGGCGATCCTCAACAACCCGGACAACCCGGTGCAGATAATCTTCGCCGGCAAGGCGCACCCGGCCGACGAAGGCGGCAAGCGGTTGATCCAGGAGATCTACACCAAGGCGCGCGATCCGAAACTGGGTGGACGGATCGCGTTCGTCGAGGATTACGAGATGGGCCTGGCCAGCCTGCTGGTGGCGGGCGTCGACGTTTGGCTCAACAACCCGCGCTACCCGCTCGAAGCCAGCGGCACCAGCGGCATGAAGGCGGCGGCCAACGGCGTGCCCAATTGCAGCATCCTCGACGGGTGGTGGATCGAAGGCTGGGAGGAAGGCGACGCCAACGGTTGGGGCATTGCGCCGTCCGACCTGACCGGGGACGCCCAGGACGAAGCCGAAGCCAACGCCTTCTACGATACGATCGAACGGAAAATCGTACCGCTCTATTACGATCGCGCCGCCGACGGCTTGCCCCACGAGTGGATCGCGCTCTCCAAGGAAGCGATCCGCACGGTGGCGCCGAAGTTCAGCGCCCGGCGCATGTTGATCGACTACATCGACACCCAGTATTCCCGCGCGGCGGGCGTGTCCGCGAGGGACGAGGTCCGGGCGTAATCGCCCCAAAAGTTCTTCCAAACCCGCAAGCAAACGGCCCGGTCATTGCGACCGGGCCGTTGCTGTTTGGATCCCCGGATGCCACTACCAGGACTACCGTCAGGATCTTCCCGTAGTCCAATTCAAGGTCCGCTCTCACGTCATTTCGAGCGTGGAGGTCGTAGAGAAATCTCTCACCGCAGCGATGGGGCAGTAAGGCAGTCGATTCGGTCGGCCCGGGTCAGGATGCGCCCTCACGGCGGGCAACGTTCCCGGCGGCCCATGAACCTGACGGCGCCGCCTTGGCCGGGTGGCCCACCGTCGCTTCGTGCCGCGACAGCCAGCGCCGGACCTGGGACGAGAGTTCACCGGCTGCAATTCCGACCAGAACGCTGTTGACCAGCAGGATCGGCAGGTAGTAGCGATAGAAGTCGACGCCGAGTCCGACGGTCACCGCGCCAACCTCGGCCGCCATGACGAGCGCGACCATGGCGTGCGGGCTCCACAGCCCACGCTGGATCACCATTCGGACGAAGAGGATTGCGCCGATCGCGACGATGATGAAATCGAAACTGATCGGGTTCGGAATCGGCACGCCCACGCTGCGATCGAGCCACTGCTGCACGTGCCTTGTGCTCGAATAGGCATCGTGCAGTTGCTCCCCGTAACGCATGAACGCGTCCTTGGGATTATTGACCTGCGCCCACGGCCAGATGCGCGCCTGGCTGGCCATTTCGGTTTGGCGGAAGTCGAGCAGGTCGAGTGAGCGCCGGATCGGGGATGGCCAAAGGAACGGGTACATCGCCACGAACACGAAACCCGAAATGACGGGCTGGATGACGAGCAACACGCCCTTGCGCGCGGATGGCCAGCGCAGTGCGGGTCCACCGTGCTTTCGGTATTCCAGAGCGAGCCAAAGCACGCCGAACCCCGCCAGCACGAAACTCAGGCCCAGGGGAGCCAACTTGGTTGCCCCGCCGATCCCCAATGCCACGCCCATCACCAACGCCGAGCCGAGACCCGGTTTGGCGGCGAACCTGAACGCGGCAACGAACGTCACAGCCAGCGACAACGCCAGGAGTTCGTCCGATAGCGCTTGCGTGCTCAACGTGATGTGCAGCGGGTGATAGGCGAGGAAGAGGCCGGCAACGACGCCGCCGATCCGGTTGGTCAACATCGTGGCCGCCAGGAAGGTGAACACCACGACCAGCGCCCCGACCACGGCGTTGGTGCGTCGGCCGGCGGTGAGCACATCGTCGTCCGGCACAGCTCCGGCTAACCGATTCCAGTCAGTCCCGTAATGGAAGTCCCAGACGCCGTTGGCGTCGAGCGGTTGACCCTGCAACCACAAACCTATTCCCATCAGGTAGCTGCCGCCCGGCGGCTGGCCGCGGGTGAGGTAGTAATCCTGCCAGTTTTCGCCATAGGGATTGGCGAAGTCCTCGATGTAATGGGCCCGGTTCAGCCACCGCGTCTCGTCCGGGTGGAGCGCCGTATCCGGGATCGAGTCCAGGTTGATCGCCAGCGAAATCCCGAACAGCAGGATTGCCACCAGGGTCGTCAGACCCCATCGGCCGAAGACGCCGATTCCGGAGACGGCGTCTTCGCTACGGCCACGAAGCAGCCGTCGGTTGGTCGCGATCGAGTGGCGGCGGTGGGCCGCGCGGAGTTTACCCATGCGTGGAGCCGATCGTCTTGATGCGTCCTGCTGGCCGCCGGGTGACACGGAGTTGCCGGGCCCGATGCTCGCGTTGCTGGCGTGTGCCGATCAGGAGCGGCAGAACGCAGGCGGAGACGATCAGCAAGCCCAATGCGGCTAGCGACCCGAACGCGTTACGTCCGACGATGGCGACGATCCCGACGACGACCGACGAGACGCCGAGAATCACCGCGTAGATTGTCAGTGAACGCGCGCCGGGCGCCAGCGTAAACCGCCGATCGCGGACGAGCGAAATCGCGAAGTATCCGACCACGGCGAACTGGACAAGCACGGCGCCCATCACGTTGGCGGCCTTGTGCAATGTTTGCTGCAGCGATGTCGGCGGCGCCGGCTCGGGCGGCGAATATTCGATTGCGTTCAGGACACGTCGCAATCCGTACTGGAAGGACCGGGCATATTCGCCCTCGACGACTTCCGGAACCATTTCCGTATCCACGAGCTCCTGGAGCGCCATGTCGTCGAACTGCCGGATCGGCAACGCGGCCTGGCCAGCCGAAACGACGATCGAATTGGTGTCCGGATCGAGCGGATTGACGGTAAGCAGGTAGACGAGCCCGTCGTTGGCGCCTTCGGCAGACTCCACACCCCATTCAGCGTTGAGACGGTCGGCGAAGATTTGGGATTCCGCTTCGGATTGCTCCGACATCCTGGTGTAAACCAACATCTCGACGCCCAACCCGGAGGCCCGCGTGATGTCGGTTTGGATCGACCGTTCCTGATCGGTGGTCAGGACATCGACGGTGTCGTAGACGCTGCCTTCCCGGTTCGGGTTGCGCTCCGGGAAGGCGGTTGACTGGAGCTGCGGAAGAGCCGCGTCGGACGACGAGGCGCCACTCAACGCCATGACCGGCCCATTGCCGATTCCAGCCAGCACCAGGCACATCGCAAGGACCACGGCCTTGGCCACGGCTCCGATTCCCGTTCCTCCCCAGGTTTTCGATGTTGGTAAAGGCGCCGTCATCTGGAAACGTCGTCCCTTGTGTGTCGTGGTGCGTCGTGTCGATCAAGGTTGCGCCGGGGCGTCTTCGGGCCGACCGATTCCGGCGTGATTGTACCCCGAGACCGGGCGCCCGGAGGGAGACTTCACCCGTGCCTGGCGCCTGGACGGTGCGGCCAGGGCGGCCCGCCAACGTCGCACGGCCTCGAACCCGGCGCCAGCGCCAACCCCGATGCAGGTGGCGCCGACGACGAGGAGCGGCAGGAAGTACCGGTAGAAATCCACACCCATGCCCACGATGACGATCGCGCTCTGGCCCGCCATGAGCAGCGCTACGATCCCGGCCGGGCTCCACGAGCCACGCTGGATCACGATCGCGCCCAACGTCACCAGACCCGTGGCCATCAGGGCGACATCGAGGGATAAGGGCCGCCAGGAAACAGAGAGCAGGTTCCCGAGCCAGGCCTGGATCTGGCTCGTCGCGGAGTAGTCGATATCGAGGCGGCGTCCCGACCTTGCCAGCGCCGCCAGCGGACCGTCCACGCCGGCCACGGGCCAGGCGGACGACTGCATCTCCATTTCGGTGCGTCGAAAATTGAACTGCGCCAGGCTCCGGCCGATCGGGTCAGGCCACAGGTAGGGATTTACCGCCACGAACGTCGCGAACGCGATCACCGGCTGGAGGACGAGCAGCCACCCGAACCGCCCAACTTTCCAGGCCGCCGCCCCCACGCCCTTGGCCCGTATCCGCAGCAGGAGCCAGATTCCGCCGTAGGCAGCCAGCGGCAAGCTCATCAACAGGGGCGAGAGCTTGGCGGCGCCGCCCAGCCCGAGCATCGCTCCGAGCACCAGGCCGGAACCGAGAGCCGGCGTGCGTGCGAACCGGTACGCGGTCAGGAGCGACAGCATGATCGTCAGCGCCAGCAGTTCGTCGGAGAGGGCCTGGGAACTCAACCGCAGGTGGAGAGGATGGACGCTCAGGAAGAAGCCGGCCACGAACCCGCCGAATCGATTGGTCAGCCTGGCGGTCAGCGCGTAGACGCAAACCACGACCAGCGCGCCAACAACGGCGTTGGTCCTCCGGCCGGCATTGAGATCCGCCGCGTCCGGCATCGCCCCGGCTACCACGTTCCAGGCTTCGTCGTACGGAAAGTCCCAGACCCGGTTCGTTTCGAGATCGCGGCCCTGGAGCAGGAGACCAGCTCCCATCAAATAGTTGCCGAGCGGCGGTTGACCGCGGGTGATGTAGTGATCCGACCACGTTTCGCCGAACGGGTCCAGCAGGTCCCCGACGAAATGCGCGCGGTTGATCCATCGCGCTTCGTCGCGATGGAAATCCACTGAGTCCATATTGCCAAGGTTCTGGACGAGAGAGAAGGCGAATAGCGCCAACGGCAGCAGTAGCGCCAGGCGGAACGACCGGACTCGAGACGTCGGATTCCACGGCTGCTCGATGCGGAGGCTGGGACCGCGTCGGACGCGAACGTACAAGTCCGTCGCGCCGCGACCCTGGAGCTGGACCGGATTCCGACGGGGTCGGGCCCGCCAGGCGCGCGTCGCGATCGTTGTCATCGGCCAGAGGTCCGGGCCGACCGGGCCCGCCAGCGCGAACCGGGACGCCG
>JBGTNF010000507.1:0-7447 GCA_041743205.1 Thermomicrobiales bacterium
AAACGATACTCGCGGATCGTGCGGCGTTCCTCGTCGGTTAGCCGCCGCTGGCCCGAATCGGAAAACGAGGAGCCAGCCGATTTCGCGTTCGCCTCGCGCTCCAGCCGGGCCCGCTTGGATTCCTCGCGCTCGGCACGCCGCTGCTTGTCGCGCTCTTCGCGCTCGCGGGCGCTGCTCCAGCGCGATCCCTGGTTGTTCCGGTCAGACATGCACGCATTCCTGTTCGTCGCGCATGGGGTAATCACCGCTGATGTCGGGCAGCGGGAACGGTGAGCGACTCACCCGGTTATACGCCGGTGTCCGACAATCGGACGTGCCGGACAATGTGCAGGGAAGGACGGATGGTTGAGGCAGGGAGCGCGCGACTGTTTCCATCGAGGGAGGATAGTTGAAATCGGCGGACCGTCGCAAAGCGCCGGTCCCAATCCAGGCGACCGCTGCTACCATGTCGCCAGAACGATCCAGTAGGCCGATCGTGCATTTTGGGAGAATCGTGGCATGTTGTTCGAGCGTGGGCAAAAGGTCGTCTTCATTGGAGACAGCATCACGGACTGCGGCCGGCGCGACGCCAGCGCGCCTTACGGCAACGGCTACGTCAGCCTGGTTCGCGGCTTCGTGATCGGGCGCTACCCGGAACTCGGGCTCACCTTCGAGAACCGCGGCATCGGCGGCGACACCGTGCGCCACCTCGACGCGCGGTGGGAAGCCGACGTGATGGCCGAGCGGCCGGACTGGCTCTCGGTCAAGATCGGCATCAACGATGTCTGGCGCTCATTCGACAGTGCCGGCCAGGGGGCGGTCTCGCTCGACGAGTACGAATCGACCTACCGCCGCCTGCTGCAAACCGCCGTCGACCGGACCGGCTGCCGGCTGATCGTCGCGGAGCCCTACGTGATCGAGGCCGGCCCGGCCGACCCGATGCGGGCGCAAATGGACCGCTACGGCCTGGTCGCCCGGAAGCTGGCCGCAGAGTTCGACGCCGTCAACGTGCAAACCCAGGCGGCCTTCGACCGCGCCCTGGCAACGACCACGCCCGGCGACTGGGCCGACGACCGGATCCACCCCAACCTGGCCGGGCACGCCGTGATCGCCCAGGCCTTCCTGCGGGCGATCGGCTGGGAGTTGTGAGAGTGATTTTACCGGGCGATCAGGCACATACGTCTTGGCGTCCGCAGGACATGAACCACGACAGATTCGTAGGGTTGCGGAGCTTGTCTCCGCCCGTGTGGGATACCGACAGCTCGGTGACGTCAGTCCAATCAGTGGTCGGTTCCAACCGAACTGTCTCATCAGCACCGAGGCCATGTACGGCCGCGGAGCTTGCTCCGCCCGTTTTGCCAGCGGGCAGTTCGGCATCCTCAGCTCACCGAGTGGTCGGTAAAAGCCGAACTGTCGGTATCTCGCACGGGCGGACACCAGGTCCGCAGCCCTACGGAGTTTGCGACTACGGGAGACATCAGCTTACACAGATTTTTCGACCTACCTTATAGGCAATCAGGCGGCATTGGACCATCCCTGCTTCGCACCTGTGGTACACACGACAGCAACGTCTCGATCCACGCAGGTCGCCGGTCCTGGAAATCGCGCCGGGCGGTGAAGGGAAGGTCGTCAGAGATGTCGGAACACAGCCACCAAGCGACGCGGGAGCCCTCACGGCACCTCCGGGAGCAGCCGCCGATCCCGGCCCAACCGGCCAGCGAGCAGATCACCGGCCGCCGGGAAGTCGAGTTATACGTAAGAACGTACACGACGCTCCTGCAGAGCTCGGGCGCGATCGGCGTTTCTTCGCTGGAGCCGGCCCATTACACCGCTGGCTCCTCGCTGCACGCCGGCGCCGCCGAGCCGAGGCCGGACCTCAACGCCTTCCTCTATTCCGCCAACCGGATTCCTGCCTGCATCGTCGAGATCCAGCACATCGTGCTGGGGCAAACCCGCCACGCCTTCAGCCTGGCCGGGTACGACCAGCTCGACGCGTGGGAGCTGGCCTCGGCGCCCGGCCGACGGCGACGCTGGCACTGGAACGGGAAAGATATCCTCGCCGCCTACATCGCTTCCGCCTCCGACCTCGACGACCTGATCCCCTCGATCGTCGCCTACCAGATCGAGTGGAACAAGATGCACCACCTGCTCCGGGCCGTGCCCGAGGCGCAGGAGCTGATCCGCCAGGCGGCAACCGGCCAGAACCTGGGCGCGGCCCAACTGACCGTGGTGATGGAGGCGCTACTCTTCGACGACTCCGACTGGGCTCGACTGCTCGGGGTCTGGGGCGAACGGTTCTGGGCCAACCTGGCGGTCGTGGTCGAGGTCCGCAAGCGGATGGACCTGCGGATGCTCGGCGGGACTTACCTCGGCTACGGGCGTTCGGTACGCTCCTGGTGGCGGCCGGTCGCCGCGGCGGCGACCGAGCAGACCCTGAGAGACCGGCCGATCTACTTCGTCTCGTCCAACACCCACAGCATCGCCAATACGCTCTCCGGCGTCGCCAACCGCCGGGCCGGGGAACTGGCCCAGTTCATCCGTGACACCAACCACTCCGAAATGCTCCCCGAACTGGAGAAGATCGAGGCCGGCGAGAAGCGGGCCTCCCTGGAGAATCTGCTCTACTTTGCGGCTCGCCCGTACTTCTACGGCCCCGAGCGGACCGCCGCTCGGGCCGAGCGCGAGGCGGAGGAACGGTCGGTCGGCATCGTCCACCTCGATCCCACCGGCGCGGTCGACGTCGGGGTCCAGATCATCGACCTCGCGCGGCTCGATCCGGCGCAGTTCGATTCCCGGCTGGCCGGGTTCGATCCGCGCGATTCGGACGCGGTGATCATCAACATCAATTACCCACTGGGGATGGCGGCCTACCACATCATGTCCCAGATCGGCATCGCGACCGACCAGTTGCGCGGCGTCTACGTGCTCGGCAAAGCGGCCACGCTCAACGGGCGAATCGGCGACATCATGCTCTCCGACGTCGTCTACGACGAGCATTCCGGCAACACCTACTGGTTCGACAACTGCTTCGGTTACGAATCGGTCGCGCCCTACCTGATCTTCGGGGCCGCGCTCGACAACCAGAAGGCGGTCACGGTCAAGGGCACGTTCCTCCAGAACGAGGGCTACCTCGATTTCTACTACCGGGAGAACTACACGGTGGTGGAAATGGAGGCCGGACCGTACCTCAGTGCCCTTTACGAGGATGTCTTCCTGGAACGACACCCGGCCGGCGACGCGATCAACCTCGCGCCGCTCTCCGGTCACCTCGATCTCGGCGTGATCCACTACGCGTCGGACACGCCGTACACCAGGGCGCACACGCTCGGGGCGCGCGGCATGTCGTTCTACGGGATGGACTCGACCTACGCCTCGACGATCGCCATCCTCCAGCGCATCTTCACGCTGGAACGCGAGCGGATGGGGAATGGCCGGTGAGGCAACCGCGAACCGCCCTGATCACCTGCGTCCGGGTCCGCTTCCAGGAGTGCGATCCGCTGGGTCACGTCAACAACACGGTCTACCTCGGCTATCTCGAACAGGCCGCGATCGATCACGCGACGGCGGTCGGCTGGCCGAGCGAACGCCTGCAGGCGGAATTCGGGGCCGTCTTCGTGGCCCGGCGGCACGAGATCGACTTCCTGAAGCCGGCGCGGGAAAACGACGTGCTGGAGATCACGACCTGGCCCGAGGAGATGTCCGGCGCGCGGGCCTTCCGCCGCTACGAGGTGTGCAAGATCGACGCCGACCCGCTTGAACTGCCGCCAGCGCGGCTGGTCGGCGCGGCCGATCTTGCCGGAGCGCCGTCAGGGATCCGGATGGTGCGGGCGCGAACGGAGTGGGCCTTCGTGAACCTGGCCCGGAGCCGTCCGGTGCGGATTCCGGCGGAAGTTGCGAACGATTTCCTGATGGAGGAGACAGCGTGAGAATCGTGCAGATTGGCGTGGGCAAGATGGGGCGGGCCTGGCTGCGGGCGTTCGCCGAAACGAACGATGTCGAACTTGTGGGCATCGTCGAACCGGTCGCCGCCAACCGGGAGTGGGCGATGGCGGAGTACGGCTTCGCACCCGAGCAGTGCGTCGACTCGGTCGAGGCGGCCCTGGACACGCTGGAGTGGGACGCCGCCGTGGTGGTCACGCCGCCGCCAACCCACCGTCCGCTGGCGGAGCAATTGCTGCGGGCCGGCAAACACGTGCTGCTCGAGAAGCCGCTGGCGACCTCGATCGCGGATGCCCGGGACTTGGTCGGCATCGCGGAGGAATCGGGCCAGACGCTGATGGTCGCCCAGAACTACCGGTACAAGGATGCCTTCATCACGGTCCGCTCGCTGGTCGCCAGCGGCCGGATCGGTCCGGTGCGCGCGGTGAAGATCGAGTTTCGCAAGAATGCCGCGACTATCTTTGGGGAGGGCGATTTCCGGTACGCGATGAAGCATGTGCTCCTGATCGACATGTCGATCCACCATTTCGACATGATCCGGGCCCTGCTCGGCACGAACCCTGCCCGCCTCTATGCACAGACCTGGCATGTGCCTGCGGGCAACTTCGAGCATGATGCCGCCGCCTCGGTGCTGATCACAATGGAAGATGGCGCTGTCGTTTCCTACCTTGGAAACTGGGCCGCCCAATCTCCGGAGACCTCGTGGAACGGCGCCTGGGAAATCATTGGCGAGCGGGGCCGGATCGTCTGGGCGGGCGGCGATTTCACCAACGCCGAGGTCATCCTCTACGAGTGGGGCAAGGAACCCGAGCAGATCCCGCTGGCGTCGCGGGAGGAGGCCGGCCAACTCGGCCTTCTAGACTCCTTTCGTCGGGCCGTCGACTCCGGTACGCCACCGGAAACGGCCGCCGCCGACAATATCCACAGCCTCGATATCGTCTTCGCTGCAGTCGAATCGGCGGAAACCGGGCGCGTCGTTCAGCTGGGCTGACGCTGAGTGACGTACCCCTGAATGATTCCAATCAGTCTCGTAGTGGCCGCCCTTGTGGCGGCCAAAGGTGCGCGATTGAACCCCGTCTTTCGCTCAAGGCTGCCGGCCGTTGGGGATGGCCGCCACAAGGGCGGCCGCTACCTGTAAACTGTCAATGCTTTCCCAAGCCTCGCGCTAACTGGTCGCGCTCGTGTAGCGGCGCAAGCCGGCGCGCCAGACGACATTGACGAGCAGGATCGCCGCGGCGGCGCCAACCGGGCCGGCGACCAGGTGGACCGGCTCGGCGCCTCGCGCCAGCGCCTGGGCAGGAAGCGTGCCTATCAGCGAAACCGGGATCATCCACGTTAACGCAAACCGGAGTGGCGGACGGTACATGCTCACCGGGTAGCGCCCGAACTCCCAGACCGCGCTGTAGAGGACACCGGGCTCCAGCGATGGCGCCCAGAAGGCCAGGCTCGCCAGCAGTACGCGTGACGCCCAGGCAACCGCGAGCGCCACCCCCAGCATCAGCAGCCAGGCCATCGCCGACCCAAGAGTTGGGGCGGCGTCCAGGCGGCCGATGCCAATGGTCAGCACCACGACGCCGCCAACCACGTGCAGCAGCCCGAGTGGGGCGCAGGTTCCCAGGCTGGCCAGGAAGATGCTGGGCACGGGCCGGAGCAGGATATCGTCGAGCGCGCCGTCCACCACCTGGCCCCGAAACCAGCGCAGGTTGGGCTCGATGAACGTCCAGAGCAGGCCGCTCACGATCTGGTAGGTGCCGAGGAGCACGATCGCCTCGCCGAGGCTCCAGCCGCCGAGGGTGTCCGCCTGCGTGTAGACGATGCCCAGCGCCGCCAGACCGGCGCCAGCGCCGAGGAACGTCGCCAGCCCCTCGAAGAGCAGGTTCATGCGGAACGCCAGGCTGCGTCGCAACGACATCGAAAACACAACGGTAAACACGTGAACCAGCGTCATCCCGCTACCCTCCCAGCGCCGTGTAACGGCGCACGCCCGCCGTCCACACGACCGTCGCGACGGCGGCGAAGACCGCCATCCAGAGCGCTTGCCAACCGTAGCCCTGCACGATTTCCTGGCGATTGAGGCTGCCGGTCGCAATTTCCGCCGGAAACCCGAGCATGGCCCGGAACGGGAGCGCCTCGCCGATGGGCCGGATGGATTCCGGCATGAGCGGGATCGGCGCCGCCAGGCCGCCCAGCAGGAAGACCAGGATCGAGCCAAGTTCCGTCACCCCACCGGATTGCTGACCCCACAACGCCGAGAGCGCCAGGGCGTAGGTGAAGAGGAACCGCAGCAGGGCGGCAAAGGCCAGGGCCGGGAGGGCGACCACGATGTCCCAGCCGTCGAATCCGACCCCGGCGGCGGTCATCGCGATGGCGACGATCGGGAATCCGATCAGGAGGTGCCAGGCCCGCGTCGCCAGGTTCTCGCCCAACGGTGCGATCACCATCGGGTGCGGCCGCAGCAGGCTGTCGTTGAGGTTGCCCTCGTAGATCGCCATCGAGACGGTGTGGTACTCGTAGGAAACGGTCATCAACTGCACGGCGAGCAACGCAATGAAATAGGCGGAAACGCCGCGCTGCTCCGGGAGGGCCGCCGACCAGACCGCCAACCCAAGGACCGGCGCCACCGCCTGGTTGACAACGAGCGTAAAGAGGAAGCTCCGGAACCCCATCCACTCCAGGAACGACCGTTGAATGTACAGGCTGAGCAAGCGACCGTTGCGACCGTTGCCCATCAGGCCACTCCTTCCCGGTACACGCGGTCGATTACGCTTTCCAGCGGCGGATCGGTGACCGAGAGATCCGTCACCGGGAGCTCGGCGAGCAGCCGGGCAGTGGCGGTGGGCGCCCCTTCCCGCGACACCCGGATCGTCGCCCGGTCCGCGCTGGCCTCGGTGACTTCCCCGAACCGCTCCCAGGCTGGCTCGGCGCCGCCGGTCACTTCCACGTTGAGCAGCTTGAAGGGCGACAGCGTGGCGGAGAGCCTGGCGAGCGGGCCGTCGTACCGGAGCGCGCCCTTGTCGATGAGCAGGACCCGCTCGCACAGCGACTCCACATCGGCCATGTAGTGACTGGTGAGCAGGATCGTGGCCCCCGTTTCCCGTGCGTAGCGCGCGATGAACCGGCGCATCGCGCCGACCGCCGAGACATCCAGACCCAGCGTGGGCTCGTCGAGGAAGAGCACGCGCGGCCGGTAGACGAGCGACATCGCCAGGCCGGCCCGCATCCGCTCGCCCAGCGAGAGGGCGCGCACCTGCCGGTTGAGGATGGGATCGAGATCCAGCATCTCCCGCAGTTCGGCCAGCGAGCTCGCGAACGCATTGTCCGACGTTTCGTAGATCGCTTGCTGGAAGCGCAGCGAATCGAGGACGGTCAGTTCGCCAGGCCCGCCGATCGGGCGGCTCCCGCGAACCATCGCAATCTGGCGCAGGAAAGCAGCCTCCCGACGCCAGGGCACATGCCCAAGCACCTCCACCTTGCCCCGCGTCGGCTGGAGGATGCCGCTCAGGATCTTCAGGGTCGTCGACTTGCCGGC
>JBGTNF010000508.1:0-9368 GCA_041743205.1 Thermomicrobiales bacterium
GGTGAAGATCCTCCAGCGCGGCGTGCCGTTCGTGATCCTGGTGACCGGAGTCAATGGCACCGGCAAGACCACCTCGATCGCCAAGCTGGCCGAGTACCACAAGAGTTTTGGACGCACGGTGATGCTCGCCGCCGGGGACACCTTCCGGGCGGCGGCGATCGACCAGCTCAAGGTTTGGGGCGAACGGCTCGATTGCCCGGTGATCGCCCACCAGCAGGGCGCCGATCCAGGCGCCGTGGTCTTCGACGCGATGGTCGCCGCCCACAACCGCAACGTCGACGTGCTCATCGTCGATACTGCCGGCCGGCTGCACACCAAGCACAACCTGATGGCCGAGCTCCACAAGCTGCGCAAGATCATGCAGAAGCACGTGCCTGAAGCGCCCCAGGAGGTGCTGCTGGTGATCGACGCCACCACCGGGCAGAACGGCCTGGTCCAGGCCAACGAGTTCTCGAAATCGGTCGAGATCACCGACATCATGATTTCGAAACTGGATTCGACCGCCCGCGGTGGGATCGCCTTCTCGGTGGCCAAGGAGCTCGGCACCCCGATTTCCTACATCGGCACGGGCGAACGAGCCAGCAACATGGCCGAGTTCCGGCCCGATACGTACGTGGACTCGCTCTTCTTCGGCGAGGGTGAGGGCTTCTAGCGCATGTTCGAGACACTTTCCGATCGATTGAATGAAACGTTCGGCAAGCTCAACCGCAAGGGCCGCCTCACCGAACCCGATGTCGACGCCGCGATGCGTGAAGTCCGACGAGCCCTGCTGGAAGCGGACGTCAACTTCAAGGTCGTCAAGGAGTTCGTGGCGACGGTACGCGAACGCGCGGTGGGCCAGGATGTCCTGCGCTCGCTGACGCCGGCCCAGACCGTGATCGGGATCGTCAACGAAGAGCTGATCGCGGTGCTCGGCTCCGAGGCGGTTCCCCTCGCCTCGCCCGAAAGCCCCCCGCAGATCATCCTCATGGTCGGCCTCAACGGCGCGGGCAAGACTACCCACAGCGGCAAGCTGGCGGTCCATCTCCGCAAGCAAGGCAAGAACCCCCTGCTGGTCGCCGCCGATGTCTACCGCCCGGCCGCGATCGCCCAGTTGCAAACGCTCGGCAAGCAGGTCAACGTCCATGTCTACGACGAAGGCACGGGCGCCAACCCGGTCGATATCGCCCGGAACTCGATCGCCTTCGCCCGCGGCCGCGGCTTCAACCCGGTCATCATCGACACCGCCGGCCGGCTCCAGATCGACCTGGCGCTGATGCAGGAGCTGGTCGACATCAAGGCGGCGGTCGATCCGACCGAGATCCTGCTCGTCGCCGACGCGATGACCGGTCAGGAAGCGGTCGGCGTGGCCGAGGAGTTCAACGCCCGGCTCGATGTCACGGGACTCGTCCTGACCAAGATGGATGGCGACGCCCGAGGCGGCGCCGCGCTCTCGATCCGGTCCGTGACCGGGGTGCCGATCAAGTTCATCGGCACGGGCGAGAAACTCGACGCCCTGGAGCCGTTCTACCCGGACCGCCTGGCCGGCCGCATCCTTGGCATGGGCGATGTGCTCTCGCTGATCGAGCGCGCCCAGGAACAAACCGACGACAAGGACGCCGAGCGGCTCCAGAACCGGATGATGAAGGGTCAGTTCGACCTCGAGGATTTCCTGGACCAGCTCCAGAAGATCAAGAAGATGGGCCCGCTCAGCCAGATCATGGAGATGATCCCTGGGCTTGGCCAGCAGATGCGCCAGGCCAAGGCCCAAATCTCCGATGACGACTACAAGCAGGTGGAAGCCATCATTCGCGGCATGACGCCGTGGGAACGCCGCCACCCGGAACGCATCGACCACAGCCGCCGCCGCCGGATCGCCCGCGGCAGCGGCGTCGAGCGGCAGGACGTCAACCGGCTGCTGTCGCAGTTCAAGGACATGCAGAAGATGATGGGCCAGTTCAGCCAGATGGCGAAGAAGGGCAAGATGCCCAAGAACATGCCGTTCGACTTCTAGGCCAGCCTCGTCCCACGTCATGTGGAGCCCGCCCCACGTCATGTCGAGCGAAGTCGAGACATCTCGTGTTCGGCGCGAGGCTCGCTGCGGCGAGGAGATGCCTCGACTCCCCCGTCCCTGGCGTCGCTGGCGTCGCTGGCGCTCAGGGTCCGCTCGGCATCACGTGGAGGGTCTGGCACGTTGCGCCGTGACGCCCCCTCGGCTTCGATCGGGGCGACGTGAGGGCCGAAAGGGGCGACGAATGCGCTACTACCACGCCGAGCATGAGTCGGCGTACCGGCAGATCGAAGAACGTGGGTTGTCGCAGTGGAACGATTTGTTCGACGAAGGCAGCACGTGGACCTATGACCACTTCCAGAACCGGGCGTTCCTCGAACGGATGATTCCGCGGCTCGATCTGCCTGCAGCATCTGCCTCCCACGTGTTCGAGTATGGATGTGGCACTGGTCCCGCCGCCTGCTATCTCGCCGCTCGTGGCTTCCAGATGGAGGCGATCGACCTCATTCCCGAGGCAATCGAGATCGCGCGACGGATGGCCAAGGACCGTGGCCTGCGTGTCGACTTCAGCGTGGCGGATGTCTGTGCCCCGGTGTCCGATCCGGCGACCAGGCGCTACGACCTCGTCGTGGACAGCTATTGCCTTCAATCGATCGTCACTGACCAGGATCGCGGCGCCGTCTACTCGGCTGTCCGGGCACGACTGAAGCCGGCTGGCTACTACCTCATCTCAACAGCCTTGTTTGATCCAGAACGCGAATACGGGCCTGGTTCCTGCTACGACGCGTCCACGGGAGTCTGCTACCGCGAGGTTCCACACGGCGCAAATGCGGATCAGGTCGTCGAGATCGACGGTCGCTTGCATGTCCCTCACCGACGGCACCTTTCGGCAGATGCGCTTCGGAGTGAACTTGTTGCAGCAGGCTTTCGGGTGCTCAGCCTGGAGAGTTCAGACTCCGCCAATGTCGTCTGTGTCCTCGCCTAGTCGTCAGGCGTGACGATCCTCGGGTCGTCTACGGGCTTCGGCAATCATCCGAAATCCGTCTAAACGGTCGGCACACGACGTTTTGCGTAGGGGTCAACCTGGCCCTGCTGGATACGTGTTGACCCGAACTTGCCGGCCCCGATCCTCCGGGCGATCACGTATCCAGCGGGGCCAGGATCGCCCCTACCCCAGATCGTTGAGGGCTGAATCGGTTCAACTCCTGACTCTTCCCTATCCATTTTCCATCATGACGTTCATCTTGACGTCTGGATTTAGTCTATGCTAAATTAGTGATGGTGAATAATAGGTTGGTTCGCTTGAGACGAGAATGCATTGGGATCATGAACTTTCGATACGATCAGGCAAATCCGGTTTCGAACAGAATGCGGATCGTGGCCGCCGGGGCCGCGCTTTCGACGCTTTTGCCGTTCCGGGCCGTCGATAGTGCTCGGGCCGACGACGGCAAAAAGCGGGTCGTCGCGTCGACTGGTCAGGTTGGCGATTTGGCCCGGATCATTGGCGGCGAACACGTCGACGTCAAGGCGTTGATGGGTCCCGGCGTCGATCCCCACCTCTTCAAGGCCAGCGAAGGTGACATCATCGACCTGATCGAGTCGGACATCATTATGTACAGCGGCCTGCACCTCGAAGGCGGTCTCGGCGAAGTGCTGGAACAAGCGTCGAAACGGATCGCCGTCTCCCAGGTGTCGGACGGCGTCCCGGTGGACCAGTTGATCCAGCCGGAAGACGACGCCTTCGACGGCAACCCGGATCCCCACTTCTGGTTCGATCCTACGCTGTGGGCCGATGCCGCCGGCGAGGCTGCGCGGGCACTCGGCGAACTCGACCCGGATCATGCAACCGACTACCTCGCAAATCTCGAGGTCTACACGGGCCAACTCAACGACCTCGACGCCTACGCCGCCGAGCAGTTCGGACAAATTCCCGAACGGAGCCGGATCCTGGTCACGGCCCACGACGCGTTCGGCTATCTGGGCCGGCGCTACAGCCTGGATGTCGTCGGCCTGCAGGGCATCAGCACCGCCACCGAAGCGGGCGTGCGCGACGTGCAGAACATCGCCGACCTGCTCGTCGCTAACGAAGTGCGCTCGATCTTCGTCGAGACCAGCGTTCCCCAGCGGACCATCGAAGCGGTCCAGGTCGCGTCCCGCGATCGAGGCTGGGAAGTGGCAATCGGCGCCTCGCTCTACTCGGACGCGATGGGTGACGACGGGACGAACGAAGGAACGTATCTCGGGATGATGAAGTACGACATCGACACGATCGTCGCCGGTCTTTCAGGAGAAACACCCACATGACGCAGGCCACGTTGACCAACGTCCAGACTGTTCCACCTTTGGCGAAGAGCGTGATCGAGGTCCGGGACCTGACGGTCGCGTACAACGAATCGCCGGTGCTCTGGGATCTTGACCTCGACATCGAACCCGGGAAGGCGACGGCGATCGTCGGACCCAACGGCGCTGGCAAGAGCACCCTGCTCAAGGCCATCCTCGGGTTGGTGCCGATCGCCGCCGGGGCGACCCGCGTCTACGGCGCCCACCTCGACACGGTGCGTAATCGGGTGGCCTACATTCCGCAACGCGGCACGGTGGATTGGGACTTCCCGACCACCGCGCTGGATGTGGTGACGATGGGCCGCTACGGACGGATCGGCTGGTTCCGCCGGCCCGGCAAGGCTGATCGCGCGATTGCCGAGGAATGCCTCGCCAAGGTCGGCATGTCGGGTTTCGCCAAGCGCCAGATCAGCCAGCTCTCGGGTGGGCAACAGCAACGCGTCTTCCTTGCCCGGGCGTTGGCCCAGGAAGCCGATCTCTATCTGATGGACGAGCCGTTCGTGGGCGTCGACGCCGTCACCGAACGGGCGATCGTGGAACTGCTCCACGCCGTGCGGGACGCTGGCAACACGGTGGTGGCTGTCCACCACGACCTGGAGTCGGTGCCCGCCTACTTCGACAACGTGGTGCTCCTCAACGTGCGCCTGGTCGCCGCCGGTCCGGTCGCCTCGGTCTTCACCGAGGAAAACCTGCGCCGCACCTACCACGCGCCGGCGAATCCGATCGGCGCCGACGGCACGACGACCACGGTCCGTGCCGGCTCCGAGATGGCGCCGGTGAAGGCGATGCTGCGATGACGCCACTTGCTCAGTTGAGCCTGGATATCACCTGGGACGCCACCCTGCGCAACGTGATCCTCGGTTCGATGATCCTCGGACTCACCAGCGGCGTGCTGGGGACGTTCGCGGTACTGCGCCGCCAGAGCCTGATCGGCGATGCCCTGGCCCACGCCGCGCTGCCCGGCATCTGCATCATGTTCATGATCACCGGCACCCGGTCGAGCGAGCTCCTGTTGCTGGGAGGCGCCTTGAGCGGCCTGGTTGGCACGCTGGTCTTGCTGGCTGTGACACGCTGGTCGTTCGTGAAGCAGGAAACGGCGCTCGGGCTCGTCCTCAGCGTCTTCTTCGGCTTCGGCATCCTCCTTCTGACACGGATTCAGCACAGCGGCAACTCGGCCCAAAGCGGACTGGACCGGTTCATCTTCGGCCAGGCGGCGACGATCCTGCCGCGGGACGTGGCCGTGATGGGCATCGTCGCCGCGGTTGCGATCGGGGTGGTGATCCTGCTCTTCAAGGAACTCAAGGTCGTTACCTTCGACCCCGCCTTCGCGGCCAGCATCGGCATGCGGCCCGATCTGCTCGGGGTCGTGCTGGCCGGGTTGCTGGTGCTGGCGGTCATGATCGGCCTCCAAACCGTCGGCGTGATCCTGATGGTTTCGCTGCTGATCGCGCCCGCCGTCGCCGCCCGGCAGTGGACCACCAGCCTCGCCGGGATGGTGATCCTCTCTGGCATCTTCGGCATGGCGTCCGGCGTGGCGGGTTCGGTCATCAGCAGCCTGGTCGACCGGCTGCCGACGGGCCCCATGATCGTGATCGCGGCCTCGATCATCGTTATCTTTTCCCTGCTGCTGGCGCCGCAGCGGGGGGTGCTGGCCACCTACCGCGTACGCCGCTCCCGGGCCCGCAGATTCCGGGCAGAACTGGCGTTGACCGACCACCACGGAGTGTCGCGAACATGAGCGCCCCTACCATCATCATGATCACCGGCGCCCTGGTCGGGGCGTCCTGCGGACTGGTGGGCGCGTTCCTGGTCCTGCGCCGGCTCGCGTTGATGGGCGACGCAATCAGCCACAGTGTCCTGCTCGGCATCGTTCTGGTCTTCGCCATTTTCGGAACACGAGCGCCGTTGCCGATGACGATCGGGGCCGGGGCCATCGGCCTGCTGACCGTGGCGCTCGTCGCCTGGATCCAGCGGACGGGCCTGGTCAAGGAAGACGCGGCGATTGGCCTCGTCTTCCCGTTCCTGTTCGCGCTCGGCGTCTTCATGATTTCGCGGTTTCCCACCACGGTGCACATCGACGTCGACGCGGTGCTGTTCGGCGAGATCGCCTACGTCCCGCTTTACCGGCTCGAACTCTTTGGGCGCGACCTTGGCGTGCAGGCGTTCTGGACGCTGGGCACGATGTTCGTCATCAACCTGGCGTTCGTCGGGCTCCTCTACAAGGAGCTCAAGCTCTCGACGTTCGATGCCGGGTTCGCCGCCGCGGTCGGCATGTCGCCGGTCCTTTTGCATTACCTGCTGATGAGCGCCGTCTCGGCGACGACGGTCGTGGCTTTCGATGCCGTCGGGGCCGTACTGGTGGTGGCAATGCTGATCGTGCCGGCCGCGACTGCGCAGCTGCTGACCCGCAACATGCCGGTGTTCCTGGGGCTCTCGATGGCGCTCGGCGCAAGTTCGGCCGTGATCGGCTACTACCTGGCCCGGGCAATCGATGGTTCGGTCGCGGGCGCGATGGCGACGGTGCTGGGCCTGATGTTCCTGACGGCGTTCCTGCTCTCGCCCACGCAGGGCCTGGTTGCGCTGGTGTCGCGCCGGAAACGCCAGCGCCAGGATTTTCTGAGGGAACTGCTGGTCGCCCACGTGGCGGCCAAGCCCGATGGCGTGCCTGTGACGAGCCTGCATGAGGACTTCGGCTGGGCCCGGGCGACCACCGCCCGCGCGATTCGTGAAGCCCGCGACCAACAGCGGCTTCGCCTGGATGACGCCGGCGTGTTGACGGCGCCCGATCCGGCCTGAATTGCGGGCGCGTGACGTATCATGACGACGATATCAGGAAGACGGTTCGCCACCCGATAGCCCGGAAACGTCAACGCCGACGAGGAGGAACGAACGTGAACGATCAACGTCCGAACCAGGGCGGCAACAGCGGCCACGCCGGCCGGCGGGCCGGCGAAAAAGCGGTGACGCCCTCGATGGAGGATTACCTGAAGGCCGCTTACCGGCTGGAGCAGGACGGCGGCGCCGTCACCACGCTGCGCATGGCCGAGGAGCTCGGTCTCAGCGGTCCATCCGTCACGAACATGGTGAAGCGGCTCGACGAGCTCAAGCTGGTGGTGCACAACCGATACCACGGCATCGCGTTGACGCCCAGTGGCCGCAGTGTGGCGCTTGAAGTCATACGCCACCACCGGTTGCTGGAGCTCTACCTAAGCGAAGCGCTCGGGTTCACCCTGGACGAAGTGCACGCCGAGGCTGAACGGCTCGAACACCATGTCTCCGAGGAACTCGAATCCCGGATGGAGCGTGCGCTCGGGTTCCCGCAGTTCGACCCGCACGGCGACCCGATTCCCAGCCGTGACGGAGATCTGCCGGTCGTGACCGACAGCGCGCTGGAATCCCTGGCGGCGGGCGAGACCGGCCGGGTCAGCCGCGTCAGCGACCGGGACCCGGAACGTCTTCGCTATCTCTTCGGGCTCGGCGTCAAGCCCGGTTCGCAGATTCGGATCGTCGAATGCCTGCCGTTCGACGGACCAGTCCGGATCGAGGTCGACGATACCGAACAGCTCCTGCCCCACTCGGTGGCGCAACTGGTGCGCGTGGAACCCGACCGGATGTCGTCAGCGGCGGATCCAGTCGGCGCCTAGCTCCCTTAGGGCGGCGTCGTCGAGTTGCGGCCGGTCGTAGAGGCCGGCGACCCGGCGTTGCCGCATCGCTTCGTACAGCGTCACCGCGCACGCCACCGAAATGTTCAGGCTTTCCACCATTCCCTGCATCGGGATCGTTACGGTTCCGTCCGAGAGCTCGGCCGCTTCGGCGGTGACGCCACGTTTTTCGTTGCCGAACACGAAGGCGGTTGGCGTGGCGAGGTCGATGTCGTACAGGTCGCGTGAATCATCGCGCAGCGCGGCCGCACGAATCGAAAACCCCTGGTCTCGCAGGCGCCCGTAGCACGCCGCGATCGAGTCATGAACATGGGTGCGAATCCACTTCGCGGCGGACCCGGACGCCGCCCGGTTGAACGCCTTCTCTGGCGCTGTCTCCCGGACGTAGACGAGGTGAACGTCGAGCACGCCGACGGCATCGCACGACCGGAGCACCGCGCTGACGTTGTGGCCGTCGTGCACGTCTTCGAGCACGACGGCGAGGGTGGGCTGTCGTCGCCGCAGCACGCCGTCGATCCGCAATTGCCGCCGATTGGTGCGCGGAAACTTGTCGACCTTGAACCCGAATCCATCCGGCTCGTTTTCGGCGTTCCGCGTCCGGTCGACCGGCCTGGGAAACGGCTCTTCAGCAGCGTCGCCGTCCCGCCAGCTCACTCCCGCCGGCCCCGTTTGGAGCCACCCCGGAATCGGGAGAAGAAGGTTGGATCGGGGTTGACGCCCCGTGACCGTTCATCGGCCCGCTCGTTGGTGGGCAGCGACGGATCGACGATCTCTTCGCCAAGGATCGTCAGCGTGAAGCGGTTCACGATCGAAAAGACGAGCGCCGGCCCGATGAGCAGCATCGGCAGGATCGTGACCGACATGAAGAAGATCAGGACCGCCAGCAGCACACTCAGGAAGATGCCCATGAAAGGCCGGCTGACGAGCACGAACATGGCGCCGCGGAAGGCGTTGCGGACACCCGATTCCATCGTGCCCGCCACGGAAAAAGCGTAGAGCGTGACGATGAAGAGCAGGATCAACATGATGATCCAGAGCGGGATCATCGGCGCCAACGGATGATCGGACCCGGCGAAGAAGGTCAGGTTCCAGCCGAGCATGGCGATGAAGGGAATGGTGAAGAGGGCGACGCCCCACGACCGTTTCCACGATGCCTTGAAAATCTCGATCGCATCGCCGAACTCGGGCGCCGCTCCCATCCGCCGGGGATCGGCGACGGCCGCCAGGGCCACGGTGGCGGGAGGCGCCGGTACGATCAGGATGGCGCACAACCACCAGACCAGGGAAAAGAGGCTGAACAGGACGAATTGTTCGAACAGGTCCCGGATACCGCGCCAGACGAGTTTGAGGAAGAGCACTGCGTTTGCCTGGTCCTT
>JBGTNF010000509.1:0-4972 GCA_041743205.1 Thermomicrobiales bacterium
GAATCGATTTCCGGCATGATCGCAGAGAAAGGGGCGATGCGCAGATGCGCACCGCCCAGATTCTGCCGCTCGTGATTGGACCCGAACTTCAATTACCGGTCCAGCGAGATCTTGCCTGGGCCACCGATCGCGAGCGCGACCGTGCCGCCAATCAGCGCGACGTTGTATTCGTAGCCGCCGACCAGCCCCTCGCTGGCGTGGACCTTGTTGATCGCCACCGCCTGGGAAAAGGCCAGCGCCGCCGCCATCGGCCGGGTCTTGAACCCGAAGACGAGCGCCAGCCCGCCCACGAACTCGACCAGCGCCAGCGACCAGCCGGCCGCTTTCGGGTTCGGCACGCCCAGCGATTCCATGGTTCCCACCGTGGCCGACACGCCGCCTTGCTCAACCTGTTGGACGAAGCCCTCGCCGAGCGTGGCTTTCGCGGTGTCCGGCAGCTTGTTACTGGCGCCCTGGCCGCCAAACAGCTTCGGGTAGCCGTGGGCCACGAAGATTCCGCCAATCACCAACCGCAACACCAGCAATCCCAAACTCTTCATCCGAACCTGCTTCCATTCATCCAAGCGTGATCCCGGCGCCGATGCCCGGCAGCCAACTTCGACAGTGTTTCCTGGCGCATCGTACGGCATCCGGCAGGCGGCGGCCCAGCCCCAATGGGAGGGTACGGTGCCATTGCGGAGAGGCCAGGCGCGCCTGCCGCACGGCCCTGCCAGCCGGCGGGTCGTGCGTTACACTTTCACGCAAAGGTGTACGGACACCCACGAGCCGCCCCCAGCGGCCAGCTCGGGGTCGCCGTCCTGCCTCGAACAACGAGCTGCCTATAGGGGCCACAAGTGGCTCCGCACCCAGAGTCGACACCGGCCCGCTTGCAGGCCGGCAGGAAGGACGCGGTTCGTGATCCAGGATGTGACGCAGCGTACCCGGAAGATTCGTCAGCGGCTGACTGCGGTCACGGTCGCCATGGCGCTGGCGGGCGGCGTGGCGCTCGGCCTCCAGGCTCCCGGTGGGGCCCAGAACGACGGCACCGGGGCCGCGACGCCACGCGACTGCGTGATCGTGAACGCGGTCGCCGAACCATTGACCAATGAGGCGCCTGCCACACTCACTCCGGCGCCGCCTGCCGCCACGCCTGACGCCTCGCCCGTAACCGACGGGTTCGCCACGCCCGTCGCCTCGCCTGCCGCTTCGCCGGTGGCCGATGTTCCGGCCGATCCCAATGCCCCGCTGATCGAGGAACTGACCGCCACCTCGAACGCGCTTTTCGCCTGCCTGAATGAAAGCAACTTCACGGTGTACGCCCAACTCACCAGCGACGCCTTCCGCGGCCAGATCTTCGGCAGCGACGAGCCGCTGCCCGCCGACGAGTTCGTGGTGCTGGCCGAATCGCTCGCCGACGCCGACAACCGGATCCTTGACGTCACGGCCTACGAGCGCATCGACGACGCCACGGCGAGCGTCGAAGTCACCTACGTCAGTGCCTCCCAGCAACGCACGGGCGTCTGGACGTTCGCAAAGGACACGGTCGACGACATCGAGGCGTGGGTGCTCCAGAGGGAAATGGTGATCCCGACCGCCGTGCCGGAAGGCGCGGCGACGATCGACGTCACGTTCGAAGACAGCGCCTTCGCGCTCGACCCGGACACGGCAACCAGCTCCGATGTGGTCCTGAACCTGAACAACCCGACCGCCGACGATCACGAAGCGCTCGTGCTGCGGCTGGACGACGGCGTGACCACCGACGCCCTGCTCCAGAGCACCAGCGCCTCGCTTCCCGACGGGATCACGCTCATCGGCCAGGCCACGGTGCTGGCCGGCGATGACGGCACGCTGCTGCTGACCGGCCTGGAACCGGGCACGTACATCATCGTCGACCTCTTCCCGGACGAGAACGGCCTTCCCAACCTGAGCTCCGGCATGGCAGCGACGTTCACGGTCGCCGATTGACGTCCCTCGCTACCGAACGCCTCCCGGCCCAGCGGCGGGGAGGCGTTGGTTTTTATCCAGTCGATGCCTCGCTGGCCTCGCCGCCAACTGGGCATTGCCCACAGCGTCTTCCGGGCCGCGCTGCGCCCCGGCGTTGGGCGACCGGCCCGTTCGCCCAACGCCGGGGCGCATCTGTGCAAAACTGCTAAACGTCGACGCAAATATCCCAATGGAATCGATTGAACTGTCGGACTCGCCTCTTCCACACTGCAAGGGGTGAGGCGCTGCGCCCTGCCCGATCGCCAATCAGGATCGCCGAAGCGAGTCCTGGAACGGGGCTGGCTGGTCGGATGACCCGGATCGGCGCCCAAAACGGGAACGCCCAGCCGTTCGTCATGTGCGAAATGACCAACGCCTGGGCGATGTCTTCGGAAATTGGCTGCCGCGCGAGGTTGACCGCAGGGCATCCAACGATGCAGACTTAGCCCGTTCGTAAAGACATACGCTTGCGGGGGTCATCTCCGGGGGCTGGGACAATAGGTATCCGTTTCTCAATCGCTTTTGGTGAAGGACCACGAGGTCTTTCGCTTAAAGGAGGGCATAATGTTTCTTGGCACCCGTTTCCGGACCTCACCGGAGACGACCTCGTCTCTCAGAACCACCGTCGGCGCGGCCCTGATCGGCGCGGCGTTGCTCGGTGGCAGCCTCGGCCTGGCGGGCGCGCAGGACGCGAGCCCGGAAGCCAGCCCGATGGCGAGTCCCGTCGCCACGATCGACTGGATCGACCAGGTCGCGACGGAAGAGGAGACGGAACTCGAAGGGGATCGGGCATCGGTCGGTGTCGTGTTGGCCGCAGAGCCGGTCATCAACGTCGTCGAGATCGAAACCCGGCCGAACATCATCCTGCAAACGGACAACCAGACCGAGGTGGCCCAGAACGTCGCCGTGTTCGCCGTGCCGGCGGACTACGACGCCACGGCCTTCGCGTTCCCGGCCAGCGAAGCGGACCTGCCGGAGGGCGTCACCGCCGTCGGCGGCTATCAGGTAGCCCCGGGCGAGCAATACGCCGCGGTCTTCACTGACCTGCTGGTCGAAGGCACGTACGTGGTCGCCACCGATGGCGGCCTGACCATCCCGTTCGCCGTCATTGCGCTCGTCGATCTGGAAGTGCCGGACATCTTCGCTTCACCAGAGGCGTAGCCCCTACCCTGGCGGACTGGTTTCGTGGAGGGACCCGGTCTGCCCTGACTCCCCTCATTTTGCCTCAGGCGCGGTTCCGCGTTTGCAGGGCTTCCGACGACCATTCGAAACGCGATCTGGAGGTTCCACACATGGCTCAAGGTCCAATTTCCCGTCTGTGCGCCCAGCTGACCGAGGGCAGCATTTCCCGCCGGCAGTTCCTTGAACGAGCCGGCGCTACCGGCATCGGCGCCGGCACGGCGCTCTTCCTCGCCAACGCCAACGCCGTTATCGCTGGCGGCGGCTCGAAGAACGGCTACGCCGTTTATGCGAGCCAGGACGGCACGCCGTCCGGCAGCCCAACCGGGACCGGCCAGGCGCCGGATGCCGGCATGGAAGGCCGAACCCGTGGCGAAGGCGGTGAGCTCCGCATCCTGCAGTGGCAGGCCGCAACCACGGCCAATTGCCACCAATCCGTGGGCACCAAGGACTTCCTGGTTTCGGTGACGGTCCAGGAACCGTTGCTTCACTACCTGCCCGACGGCTCGATCATTCCCTGCCTCGTCACCGAGGCTCCGTCGGTCGAGAACGGCCAGCTTGCCGAAGACCTCAGCAGCGTGACCTTCACACTGCTCGAAGGCATCCTGTGGAGCGACGGCGAGCCGCTGACCTCCCGTGACATCCAGTTCACCTGGGAGTGGGTCGCCGCTGCGGATAATGTCAACGCCTCCGTCAACTTCAGCGTCTGGGATGTCATCGCCAGCGTCGAGACCCCGGACGAGCTGACCGCCGTCGTCACGTTCAAGACGCCGGCTGCCAACTGGTTCGAGCCGTTCACCGGCGGCACGTACGGCGCCATCCTGCCGGCCCACTCGTTCAATGACGAGCCATTGAGCACCAACAACCCGGATTTCCTGCTCCGCCCGATCGGCACCGGCCCGTACGTCATCACCGAGTTCATCCCGAACGACCTCGTGCTGCTCGACATGAACCCGAACTACCGCGAAGCCAACAAGCCGTTCTTCGCGAATGTCTACCTCAAGGGCGGCGGCGACGCCGCGTCGGCGGCGCGCTCCGTGCTGCAAACGGGCGATTACCAGTACGCCTGGAACCTCCAGGTCGAGCCCGACGTGCTCGAAAGCTTGGTGTCCGACGATGGCCCGGGTGTGCTGCAATCCCCAACCGGCACCAGCGTCGAGCGCATCCACATCAACTTCTCGGATCCCAACCTCGAAGTCGATGGCCAGCGTTCGGAGGTCAACACCCCGCACCCATTCCTCACGGATCCCGCCGTGCGCCAGGCGCTCAACAAGGCGGTGCCGCGCCAGGTCATCAACGATGAGTTCTACCTGGGCGGCCGGACCAGCCCGAACATCCTGACCGGGCTCGAAGTCACGGAATCCCCGAACACCTCGTGGGAATTCGATCTCGACGAGGCGGCCCAGCTTCTCGAGGAGGCCGGATGGGTCGTGGGTGAAGGCGATATCCGCGCCAAGGACGGCGTGCAGCTGGTCGTCAGCTACGGCACTTCGATCAACCAGGTCCGCCAGAAGACCCAGGCCGTCGTCAAGCAGGCGTTCGAAAGCATCGGGATCCAGACGAATCTCGACCAGGTGGACGCCGGCATCTTCTTCGACAGCGCCCCCGGCAACGACCGCAACATTGGGCACATGTACTGGGACATCTCCATGTACACCAATAACCCGTCGTCGCCGATCCCGGCGTCATTCTTCACCTCCTGGTACGCCGGACCGGACAACAGCAACATTGCCCAGGAGAGCAACGGCTGGTCCGGCCAGAACTACCAGCGGTGGATCAACGCGGATTTCGACGCCCTCTACGAATCGCTGCTGACGCAGACCGATGTCGA
>JBGTNF010000510.1:0-16922 GCA_041743205.1 Thermomicrobiales bacterium
CAGGTCGGCGAGCGTGTGTTCGATCGTGTCGAGACCGACCGTTGGGGCGGCGGGAAGCGCCAACATGGAAGCCCATCCTTCGTACGTACGCGGGAACGATCTCACCTAGTGTACGCACGAAGAATTAGTTGGTACAGATGCCCCGTGTGCCCTCCCGCGCGACCCTCAATCGGGAGGCCACACGGGGCCTCCCCTACGACGTCAATTGCTTTCGCTGTCGTCGAGCGCCTGGCTGGCGAGCCGGTTGATGACCATCAGCCGGGGCTCGGTCATGTCCTCGATCGCGTAGCGGATGCCTTCACGGCTGAGGCCGGACGACTTCACGCCGCCGTACGGCATGTGGTCGATCCGGTAGGTCGGCACGTCGTTGATGATCACGCCACCGGCCTCGATCCGTTCCCAGGCCGTCAGCGCGTTTTCAAGCCGGTTCGTGAACACGCCCGCCTGCAACCCGTACTCCGAATCGTTGAGCCGGTTGATGCCCTCGCTGAACGATTTCACCGGGAAAAGCGTGACCAGCGGCGCGAAGGCCTCCCGCGAACAGACGAAACTGGTCGGGTTGGCGTTCTCGATCACCGTCGGCTCGAAAAACCTGTCCCGCGCCTTGCCGCCCGTGAGCACCGTTGCGCCTTCCGTCACGGCCTGCTCGATCCACGATTCGGTCCGCTTCGCCGCCTTGTCGTCGATCATCGGCCCCAGCTCGGTCGTCGCGGCGGCGGGATCGCCCATCCTGATCGTCGACGCCGCTTCCACCACCCGGTCGCGAACCGTGTCGTACACCGACTCGTGGATGAAGACCCGCTGGACCGAGATGCAGACCTGGCCGGCGTAGGCGAACGCCCCGGTCCTGATCCTGGCGACGGCGAAATCCAGGTCGGCGTCGTCGTCGACGAGCACGCCGGCGTTGCCGCCGAGTTCCAGCACTACCGGCTTCACGCCGGCGCGTCGCTTCATGTCCCACCCGATATCCGGTGATCCAGTAAATGACAACAGCTTGAAGCGGTCGTCAGACACGAGCTGGTCGCCGGTCGTGCGGTCCATCGGCACCACGTTAAGCACGCCCTTCGGCACGCCGACCTCGTGCGCGAGCTGGGCGATCAGCAGCATCGTCAGCGGGCAGAGCGAGGGCGGCTTGAGGACGATCGTGTTGCCGGAGGCGATGGCCGGGGCCACCTTGTGGAGGGCAAGGTTGAGCGGGAAGTTGAACGGCGAGATCCCGGCCACCGGTCCGATCGGGAAGCGCCGGACGATGCCGAACCGGCCCTTCGATGACGGCAGGAGATCGAGCGGGATCACGTCGCCCTGGATCCGCTTGGCCTCCTCGGCTGCGGTTTCGATCGTGAACACCCCGCGATCGACCTCGACCGTGGCTTCGCCCACGGGTTTGCCGGCCTCGCGGACGATCAGGTCGATCACGTCGGTGCGGCGCTCACGGAGCTTCGCGGCGAGCGCCTTCAACAGGTCGACCCGGTCGTAGACCGCCGACTTGCCGAACGCCCGGAACGCCGACTCCGCGGCCTGGGTCGCACGTTCAAGCTCGTCGGGGCCCGCCAGCCACGTCGTGCCAACAGCGCTGCCGTCGAATGGGTTGGTGACGACGAGTTCGTTGCTCGTCTTCTCGAACGAGCCGTCGATGTAGATGGGATAGTCGGTGGTCATGAAGATTCCTTCGCAGTGCAGGAAATGAAGAACCGGTGGTCGGTGGCATCGTATGCCATCGCCACCGGTTGCAACAGTCTTGCGCAATTGTGCCGGTTGCGCGCCAAGTGTCCACCTGCTTGGACAGAGGTCACGCGAGTTCACGGGCGGAGACAAGCTCCGCAGCCCTACCAAGGCAAAATGAGTGGTAGGAGGCACTCAATGGGCCTGTACGGTTGCGGAGCTTGTCTCCGCCCGTGAACTCGCAACACTCAACCAGGCGTCCGAAAGGCACCTCAGTACAGCTCCGATGCATGATCCTTGAATCGATCGTAGCGGTTCGGGGCGTTGGTCTGCTGGTTCTCGGGACCGACGCCGGAATCCCACCAGATCGGGGCCTGGGCGCCGATCGCCGCCAGCTCTGTCTTGGTGTAGATCAGCCCGTCCCGCTCCAGTACCGTGAGTTCGTACTCCTGGCTCATCGTGATCGCGTCGACCGGGCACACCTGGGCGCAGAGGCCGCAGAACATGCAGCGCCCGGCCTTCAGGATGAACTCACCCAGCTCACGATCGCCTTCCTCGGATGGGACGACGTGCATTTCCAGGCACGAAGTCGGGCAGATTCGGGCGCAGAGCCCACAGGCCACGCAGAGCGCTTCGCCGGTCTCAGGATCGGAACGCAACGACGGCAGACCGCGGAAGCGAGGCGCCATTGGCCGCTTGACCTCAGGATATTCCTGAACGACCTTGGGCACGACCAGTCGCCGGAGCGTGACGCCGAAACCCTTGACTTCGTCGAACATCGAGTGCTGTTCCTTGCCTAGTTCGCTGAGGGGGTGGATGCGGTTCGTGCGTCGAGGGTCACCATGCGCGGGTGGAGCGGCCCGGTCCCGTTGGTCAGGATCGTGGCGCCCTGGTCGCCGAAACGCTCGACTGGGGTGACGATGCCGCCACGTTCGAGCCGGGCGTAGGTGACGCCGGTGTAGCCCGGAACCATCGTCGCGATCTCGGACATGACCTGGCTCGCGTGACCCGACGGGAAGGTGTAGCCAAGCCGGTCGGCCACCGCGCCGAGGATTTCGCTGCTATTGTGGGCCTCGCCAAGGGCCGGCACGGCGGCGCGGACGCGTTGGACCGTGCGGTCGTAGCTGGTGAACGTGCCGTCCTTCTCCAGGTTCATGGCCAACGGCAGCACGACATCGGCGAGCTCCGAGAAGGGAGAGTTGTAGCCATCGACAACGACCAGATAGTCGAGCCGCTTGAGCGCTTCGTAGAGCCGTTCGTCGATCACGGAATCGCGAGTCCGCAGCCCGGTCTCGAGCCAGAGCGCCTTGATCTCACCGGCTTCGATCGCCCGCGGGAGGTCGTTGAGCGCCACCCCGGCCGCAGCCGGCAGCGAGACGATCCCGGAATCCGATCGACTCGACCACAGTTCTTCGTAGCGTTGCCGCGCCGTGCCGTCGGTGACGGCCACGCCGCCCGGCAACCAGCCCGGTGCGGCGCCCATGTCAGTCGCGCCCTGGTAGTTGGCGGGGCCGCGCATCGAGGCAACGCCGCCGCCGGCCCGGCCGACATTGCCGGTGAGGATACTGAGGTTGGTACAGGCCAGGGCGACCGCTTCGGCATCACCGTACGGCTGGCTGGCGTCCTGGTGGGCCACGGTCTGGAAGATCGCGCCCGGTGGGTACCCGCCGTCCGGCGCCTGGGCAGGAACGGTTTGCTTGCTCGTGATGAACAGGATTGCCGCCTCGGTGATCTGGGCGGCTGGCACGCCTGTTTGCGTCGCGACTGCGTTCAGATCGATGCCGCCCAGATCGTCTTTCCAGCCGCTGAAACCTTCGACACCGTCCGCAACATCGGCGGCGAGACCGAGGCGCACGACTTCGCTGGCGATTGCGTTGACGACCAAATCGGTCGTGCCATTGTTCGGCTTGATCCAGATTACGGCCCGATCACAGAGCGGGTAGTGCTCCGTGCTGATGACGGTAATCCGCGATTCCCGGTAGTGTCGCGCGTGGTTGATCCAGTAAGACGCGATCGGCGCCGTGGCGAAAATCGATGGTCCCACCACGAGCAGGTTCTTCACCGCAGAGAAGAGCTCCTGCATGTTGTTGGTGCCGGCGACATCCAGGCCCAACGCGGTCCGTGTCGCTCGCTCCACGCCCGCCTGCTCCGGCGTCAGCAATCGGTCGATCGAGTTGCTCTGCATCACCGCCCGCGTGAACTGCTGCAGGTTGTAAATTTCTTCGTTGGTGCTTTCTGCCGAGGTCAGCGCCGCGAATTCGCCGCCCACGTAGGTCGGCAGAGCCGCTGCGACCTGATCGAGCGCTTCCTGCCAGGTTATTTCGTAGTACTTGTCGTCGTTGCCCCGGACCCGCGGATAGTAGGTGCGCTCGGGCGACTGGATTTGCTCGTGACCCCACTTGCCACGCTCGCAGGTGTAGCCGTGGTTCACGCCGCGCTCCCAGAGGTGGCTGGCGCGGCGGACGATGCCCTTGTTCGACTCGATGTTGAGGGTGCAACCGACATCGCAGAACCCGCAGATCGTCTCGGTGGTGTCCAGCTCCCACGGGTGGTGGCCGAAATGCCGGTCAGTCAGCGCGCCGACCGGGCAGACCGCGATGCACATGCCGCAGTTGGTGCATGTCGTGTCGCTCAGGTCCATCCCGTAGGCGGGGGTGATCGTCGCCTCCAGACTCCGGTTGGCGGACTCGATCGCGACCACGCCGACGACCTCGTCGCAGACCCGGGTGCAACGGTTGCACATGATGCAGCGGTCCCACTTGTAATCGATGGTCGCGCTGAAATGCTCGTAGGGCTGGGCAAGCTTGGGCCGGCGGTAGGGATTGGCGTTGATATTGTGCAGGTAGGTGTTGTCCTGCAGGTAGCACTCGCCGGATTTGTCGCAGGTCGGGCAATCGAGCGCGTGATCGATGAGGTACATCTGCAGGATGTACTGGCGGGCCTGGACCACTTCGGGAGAGTGGGTGAGGACTTCCATGCCCTCCGCCAGCGGGGTGGTGCACGATTCGATCAGGCCACCGCGTTTGCCGAGGATCTCGACGGTGCAGATCCGGCACGATCCCCACGGCCGCAGCAACGGTTGGTAACAAAGGTTGGGGATTTCGATGCCGTTCAGCCGCGACGCTTCCAGAATGAACGTGCCCTGGGGAACGGTCACTTCCTGGCTGTTGATCTTGCCGGTGACCATTTTCGTTTGGGTCGCTGTCACCATGGTGAAGGAGGGCCTCCGTGTTGGGGAACCGCCGGACAGCGGTGGTGGCTGGGTTCGTGGTCGATACGAGTGACGTAGGCGGTTCGATTGCCGGCCTGTGGGAGTGGCGTCTACGGTCGAGGCGGGCCAGCTCGATGCGATTGAGAACATCCGGTGCGAGGCAGAAAACGCGCTCGTGACAGGCGTCACATACTGCCGTAGCGTAGCACAACGGGACGCCCGGATCACGAAGGATAACGGCCCATCGTGGTAGAATCTGCCCGAAAATGGGCACTGGCGAACGAACGCGCCGTCGAGGTGAGTGTCCTCGCCAGGAGCCGGCAATCGTGCTTCCGGCGCCTGGCGCCGGAGACGAAGGATGGAATGGGTGGCGGTAGCGATTGCAACGGAATTTACCACGGTGATCGGGCTCGAAGTCCACGCCCAGGTCCTGACTCGCAGCAAGATGTACTGCGGCTGTTCCGCCGATTACGCCAACGCCGAACCAAACACGCACGTGTGCCCGGTCTGCCTCGGCTTGCCAGGCGCCTTGCCGGTGATGAATCGCAAGGCGATCGAAACGGTGATGCGCACCGGCGCCGCGCTTGGTTGCGAGATTCCTGATTTCTGCAAGCTGGACCGCAAGAACTACGTCTACCCCGACCTGCCCAAGGGCTACCAGATCTCGCAGTACGACCTGCCACTCTGCGTCGGCGGGGCCATCACCTTCCAGGTCGATGGTGAACCGGTGACAGCAGGTATCACCCGCGTCCACATCGAGGAAGACACCGGCCGCCTGCTCCACGAGGAGTCGTTCGACGGGAGCGCCACGCTCGTCGATCTCAACCGGTCGGGCGTGCCGCTGATGGAAATCGTCGGTGACCCGGACCTCAAGTCGCCGGAGGCCGCACGCGAGTACCTCGTCGCCCTGCGCCGGCTGCTTCGGTACATCGACGCCTCGACCGGCAATATGGAAGACGGCGCCTTCCGCTGTGACGCCAACATCTCGATCCGGGCGCTCGACGGCTCCTACATCGGTCCCAAGGTCGAGATCAAGAACATGAACTCCTTTCGCGCCGTCGAGCGGGCCCTGCGCTTCGAGGAGGTTCGGCAGCGCGAGGTCGTTCTCGAAGGCGGCGAACTGGTGCAGGAAACGCGTGGCTGGAATGATGCCCGGGGCGTCACGATCGGCCAGCGAACCAAGGAAGGGGCGCACGATTACCGGTATTTCCCGGAACCGGACCTGCCGCCGCTGTCCACGGACGATGCGACCCGCGCGACGATCATGGCGTCGTTGCCGGAACTGCCGGCGGCGCGCTACCGCCGCTTCGTCGACACGCTGGGTCTCACCCACTCGGACGCCGCCGTGCTGACGAACGAGCGACCGATCGCGCACACGTTCGTGGCCGCCCTGGCGGCCGTCGGCTCCGGTGGCGAGGCCCAGGTCGTCGCCAACTGGATCGTCAACGACATCATGGGCCTGGCCCGGGCGCGCGCCCTGCCGATGGACCAGTTGCCGCTTTCATCTGACCAGATTGCAGAGTTGGTGATCTTCGTTCGCGAAGGCAAGCTGACTGCCCGCGCCGCCAAGGACCTGCTGCCCCAACTCGGCGACGGGGAGTCGATCAGCGACGCCGCCTCCCGGCTCGACCTGCTTTCGATGAACGACACCAATCTGGTGCTCGACGCGGCCCGGGAGGTGGTAGCCGCCAATCCGGCGGCGGTCGCCGATTTCCGGGGCGGAAAGGGCGCCGCGATCGGCCGCCTGATCGGCGACACGATGCGGCGTACCGGCGGCCGGGCGAGACCCGACGACGTGCGATCCATGCTGCTCCGTGTCCTTAACGACGAAGCCTGAGCATTACGGTACTCGCGGATGGAGGATCCATCCCGCAACACAGGCCGCGCCGGTGACAAGCCAGGCGGCCCGGAAAGGTCGAAGTGATGATCGTCAGCGACGACGCGCATCGCGGCACGGCAGTGGTCGATCGTGAGGACAGGGAGTCCGACGATCTGTTCGCGGTGGCCGTCGAACAATTCACCATCGCCGCCGACGTGATCGGTCTGGAAGATGGCATCCGGCAAATCCTCAGCCACTGCGAACGCGAGTTGACCGTCCATTTTCCCGTGGAGATGGATGACGGTTCGGTCCACGTCTTCGGTGGTCACCGGGTCCGGCACAGCAGCCTGGCCGGGCCAACCAAGGGCGGCATCCGCTATCACCAGTCGGTCACCATCAACGAAGTCCGCGCCCTGGCGATGTGGATGACCTGGAAGTGCGCCGTCGTTGGCCTGCCCTACGGCGGAGCCAAGGGCGGAGTCCAGGTCGATCCCAAGCAGCTCTCGCAAAATGAAATCCAGAACCTCACTCGGCGCTACACCACCGAGATCCAGCCATTCATCGGACCCAACATCGACATCCCGGCGCCGGATGTCAACACCAATCCGCAAGTCATGGCCTGGCTCATGGATACCTACTCGATGAACGTCGGGTACTCCGTGCCAGGCGTGGTCACGGGCAAGCCGCTCGAACTGGGCGGGTCGGCGGGCCGCAACGAGGCTACCGGCCGTGGCTGCGTCTACGCCATCGAAGAAGCCGCCACGACGCAGGGCATGTCGCTTTCGTCCTCGCGCACGGTGGTTCAGGGGTTCGGCAACGCGGGCTCGGTCGCCGCCCGGCTGATGGCCGAGCACGACTCGCCGGTGGTCGGGGTCAGCGATTCGCGCGGGGGCATCCACAACGCGAAGGGCCTCGATCTCACGGCCGTCGCCGTTCACAAGCGGCGCACGGGAACGGTCCAGGGCTTCCGCGAGGCCGAGGACGTGACCAACGAACAGTTGCTGGAGTTGGACTGCGAAATCCTGATCCCCGCCGCTCTGGAAGGGCAGATCACCCGGCGCAACGCCGGCGCCATCAGGGCCCGGCTGATCGCCGAGGCCGCCAACGGGCCAACCAGCCCGGATGCCGATGCAATCCTCTACGACCGGGGCGTGCTGGTGCTGCCGGATATCTTCGCCAATGCCGGCGGCGTCACCGTTTCCTACTTCGAATGGGTCCAGGCGTTGCAGGCGTTTCCGTGGACCGAGGAGCAGGTGAACGAGCGGCTCCGGGACATCATGCAACGATCGTACGCGTCAATCCTGGAGACCTCCCGGAAGCACGGCGTACACATGCGCACCGCGGCCCTGGTGCGGGCCATCGACCGCGTCGCCAACTTCTCCCGCCTGCGCGGCATCTACCCGTAATCCTCAAGGCCACCGTCCGTCAACTCACCGACGCTCGAATGGTTTGCCGTATGACAAGGCGCCATCACGCCAGAGACCAACCTGTTCCCCGAAGGCAGTTTGTCATTCCGACGAAGGAGGAATGACAATTGGTGGTTTGGGCAGATCCTGGGCCAGCGCGATCGCACCTAACGGTCGCCGCGCCTCGACACTTGCCTGTCTACTTGGTGAGACGTTGGGTGCGGCACAGGTCACCGGCCGAGGTCTTTTGGTCAGTCAATCCAGTCTGATGTACAGAGTGAGTGTGGGAATCGAACCTGCCTACTCGATGACGAGTAACCGGCGCAATTCGTCCTCCTCGGTGCGGTGGGTGACGGCGATGATTTCGTCGAGCGGCAGGATTTCCGTATCGGGGCTCGGCACGATCACGTCCGCCCCGCGGGCAATCGCCGCGATGACGCAGGAAACCGGCAGGTCGACTTCGCCGATCGTCTTGTTGGCGACCGGAGACTCCGGGGAGATCGTGGCCTCGATGATCGCCAGGTCGGCGTGGCGCAGGCTGAGCAGGTGGATGAACGCCCGTTCGGGAATCGCCTGTTCGATCAATCCCAGGATGTAGTTCGTTTGGCTGACCGTTACGTCGGTGTCGAGCTTCTTGAAGAGCAGCTCGTTCTTCGGATTGTTGACCCGGGCGATCGTTTTTCCGATGTGGAACTTGTGTTTCGCCATCTGGCAGATGACAAGGTTGTCCTCGTCCTCCCCGGTCACGGCGATCAGCACGTCGGCGCGGGCTGCTCCGGCGGCGGCGAGCGTGGCAGCCTCGGCCCCGTCGCCCTGGAGGATGACGGACCCGAAACGCTCGGAGTAGGTTTCCACCTTGTCCCGGTCGCGCTCGATCAGGAGCACTTCGTGCCGTTCGTTGAGAAGCGTTTTCGTGAGGTAGTAGCCAACCTTGCCGCCGCCGACAACGATGATGTACACGGTCAGGACTCCCGGGATTCGGTGCGGCGATAGGAAGCGCTGGCGCCGATGACCTGATCGATGATCAGGGCGGAAACGGTCGTGGTGGGACACACCGTCGAGTAGCCGAGACGACGGTAGGTATCCTCGCGGACGGGATCGTAAATCCTCACGATCACGTCTTGAACGTCGAACATCACGCGCGCCACCTGGGCCGCCATGATGTTCCGGTTGTCGCCATTGGTCACCGCTATGAAGGCATCGGCGCGCTCGATGCCCGCCGACTTGAGGACGTCCTCGTCGATGCCGGTGCCGAGCACGGTGTCACCGCCGAAATCAGGCGACAGTCGGCGGAAGGCCGTGGCGTTGGTGTCGATTACGGTCACCTTGTGGCCATTGTTGTCGAGGATCGACGACACACGGGCCCCAACGCGGCCACATCCCATGACGACCACGTTCATTTGACACCTGCTTCGTCGGCCAGGCCGGGCATCTCCTGGCGGATCACAATCACCTCGCACGGGGCGCTGCGCAGCACGTACTCCACGGCGTCGCCGATGATCGGCCGGCCGTGCTTCTTCCGCACCGAACAGCTGAGCATGATCGCGTCGGCTTCGCTGTCGATCGCCTCGTCGACGATCGCGGCGCCCGCCGAACGAGCCTGGAGGAGCTCCGTGTTGATGTGGTCGCGCCGGCCGCCGACACAGCGCGTGGCGTACGCCTCGGCCGCGTGGAGCACGGACTCGCCGCGCTCGATCTCGATCGGCAGTTCGGCGTCCAGCGGCATCGATTGCTGGACTTCGACGACGTAGGCAATCGTGATGAAGGTATTCTGCCGCTGGCCGATCTTGTCGACGATTTCCAGCAATCGTTGATCTTCGGGACCGCCGGTCACGTAGACGACGAGGCGGTAGGGAACGCCGGTTTTTTCCGGTGAGACCTGGCGAAAGGCATGCCGCAGGTTAACCAAGGGGTGATGTCCTTTTGAGCGCGCATGGCGGTTAGGGCGCGCGTTTTCTGGCCATGCGAAGGCAAAGTCTACTCTACCCGCAGGGCCGCATCCACATTGTTGTCACGATGTGAAACCTCCCCGCCCCTCGCTCGTTCCCTACTCCCTGGCAAACCAGGCGGCAGTCGCGTGAGGTGCACCAGCAAGGCGCCGATGTCGGATGGCGTGACCCCGGCGGTCCGCGCGGCGTGGCCCACGCTGGGCGGCCGGCTGGCTGTCAACTGGTGCCGCGCTTCGACCCGCAGCCCCATGACCGACGCGAAATCGAGATCGTCGGGTATGAGCCGGAACTCGTTGGCCTGATGGCGCGCTGCTTCCTTGCGTTCCTTGTCGATGAAGGCGCCATACCGCACCGCGATCTCCGTCCGCTCCAGCGGTAATGTCTCGATCGACGGACCATGCCAAAGGCCAATGGATGAAACCGCGCGAATGACGCTCGCCAGAACCGTTCCGGGTCGGCGCGCCACATCAAGCGCCGTCAGCGATCGTTTCGGTCCGGCCAACCCTTCGGACTCCAGGGCAGCGATGTGCCGGTCGTTCGCGCCGAGCCACGTCGTTTCCAGGGCAGCGATCGTCGCGTCGATCAGGCAGGTTTCCTCTTCGACGGCTCGCAGTCGATCGCCAGTGATCAGGCCAAGCCGATTGGCAGTTCGCGCCAGGCGAGCGTCGGCGGTGTCGCTCCGCAACAGGAGCCGGTATTCCGCGCGCGAGCTGAGCATCCGGTACGGCTCGCTGAACGGTTTGGAGATCAGGTCGTCGATCATCACACCGATGTAGGAATCCTGCCGCGTCAATACCAGCTCCGGCAACGAACGTGCGCGCGCTGCGGCGTTGGCCCCGGCCACGAGCCCTTGGCCGGCGGCTTCCTCATATCCGGATGTGCCGTTCACCTGACCCGCGAAGAAGAGCCCGGCCACCCGGCGGCTCTCCAGCGTCCGGGTCAACTCGGTCGGATCGAGCGCGTCGTACTCGACCGCGTAGCCGTAGCGGGTGATCCGGGCGTTTGCCAGACCCGGAATCGTCCGAACCACGGCATCCTGGATATCCGGCGGGAGGCTGGTACTGAGGCCCTGGACGTAGATTTCATGGCTACGCCAGCCTTCGGGCTCCAGAAACACGGGATGGCTGGGCTTGTCGGCAAACCGACCGACCTTGTCCTCGATCGATGGGCAGTAGCGGGGACCGGTTCCTTCAATCGCCCCGTTGTACATTGGCGCCCGGTGCAGGTTCTCCCGAATCAGGTCGTGCGTGGCCGGCGTGGTGGACGTTTGGAAGCAGCGCGCCTGGGTGCGGCCTCCCAGCCGATCGGTAGAGGAGAAGATCCCGGTCGAGGCGGGCGGCAGCTGGATTGGGGAGAGCTCTCCGGCCCCGCCGGCGCGGCTCAACCAGAGCGGCCTGTCGTTACCCGGTTGCGGGGTCGTCTGCGCCACGTCGACGGTCCGGGCGTCGATCCGCGGCGGGGTCCCGGTCTTGAATCGCCGGAGCCGGAAGGCGAGGCCATCGAGCGAGGTGGAGAGGTGGGTGTCGCCGGCATCGCCGGCGCGGCCGCCGGCGGATTGGCTTTCGCCAGCGATCATCTTCGCCCGCAGGAACGTGCCGGCGGTGATCACGACCGCCGTGGCGCCGATATCGCCCGTGATCCGCGCCCTCACGCCGGTCAGCTCCGGCCAGTCGCCCTGGGAAACGATCAGGCCAATCGCTTCATCCTGCACGAGGTACAGGTTTGGCTGCGTTTCGAGTGTTTCCTTCATCGTCATCGCGTAGAGCGACTTGTCGCACTGGATACGGATCGCCCGGACGGCAGGGCCCTTCGACAGGTTGAGTTGCCGGACCTGCATCGCGGTGGCGTCGGCGACTTCAGCCATCGCGCCGCCCAGGGCGTCGACCTCGGCCACGATCTGCGACTTGCCCGGCCCGCCAATCGATGGGTTGCACGGCATGTACCCGACGCGATCGAGGTTGGGCGCGACCATCAACGTCTGGCAACCCGTCCGGGCCGCGGCCAGGGCCGCCTCGCAGCCGGCGTGGCCCGATCCAATCACGATGACGTCGTAGCGGAGATGTCCGGTCATGATGTTCGCGATTCCTGGAACGATGCAAAGGAGCTCCCGGTCGCATCCGCGCGGCCGCTCGAACTCGGTCACGCTGATTCTACTGGATGCCGGTGTGAGGTCCGCTGGTGAAGGGACCGGCCTCGCGTTGACGAACCGCGTAACATGTAGGCCAGAATTGCTCCCTCGACCAGTGAAAGGGTCTCCCTCGTGAGTGCATCACCGAACGGTCCATCTGGTAATGGCAAGGCCCTCGCCGCGTCGACGGTCGCCGCCGGGGTCGTTGGTACCCTGGCGTCGTCGTTGTTTTCCGGCAAGGAAACACGGCGTCAACGTGCCCAGGCGCAGGTCGAACAGCGGCTCCACGACATCGAGGCAGGCGCGTCACAGGCCATCGATCGGTTGTCCAGTGCGGCGGCGGGGTTCGACGCGCAGGCCGTGGGCGACTCCCGACGTGCCCGGCGCAAGGCGAAGAACCTCAGCGACGCGACCCGGCGCGTGGCCCAACGAACGGCGACGTCGACGAAGCGTCAGGTCGCGGAACTCAATCGCGAAGCGATCCGGCTGCAATCGATCGAAAAAGCCAATCAGCTTGGCGATGATGGCTCCCGACGGGTCCGCGAACTTGCCCGCTCCCTCAACGAGCGAACGTCGGCGCTGGCCGGTGACGGCCGCGCGCAACTGCCAAAATTGAAAGAACGCGCGTCCCGCTCAACCTCCGACGCGCTTGGCAAGGGCACGGCGCTGGCCCACCAGGCGGTTGATTCCGCGCCAGACTTTCGGAACAGGCTGGCCGCGTCGTCGGCGTCAGCCGCGGGTTTGGTGGCGGCCGGTTCCGACGCCGCCCACAAGGCGCTGGATCGAGCTCCGGACGCGCTCGATCGGACATCGAAGTCCGCCCACGATGTCGTCGATCAGGTTCGGCACCGGGCTCCCGATGTGCGCGATCGTGCGCTCGATGTCGCCGCAGACGTCTCCGAGCGCGGCCGTCACCTCGCGGATGAGGCGCGGTCGCACGCGCCTGAGGTAGGCGCCAGGGCAGCGAAGGCGCTCCATCAGGCGCAGGATGCCGCCGCCCCGGTCTTCGGTGAGGTCGCGGCCGTAACGTCGCGTCTCGTGGACGACGCGAAGGAGGCCGGGGCCCACGCCTCCGAGAAGTTGATCCCGGAACTCCAGCACGTTGCAGAACGGGCCAAATCCCAGGGTGAAGCGTCCGCGACGACGTTGTCGGCCTTTGGTTCCACCGCGGGTCACAAGCTGTTGCACACCTCCGAGGTCGTCGAGAAGCAATCGAAAGCCGTGGCGACCGCGGCCGGGCGCGGCACGAAGGATGGCAGTTCGCTCATCGTGTGGACGGCCGCCGCTGCCGGCATCGTCTACTACGCCTTCCTCAACGAAGGACAGCGCGAGAAGGCGAAGGAATCCGGTCAGCGGATCCTGGCCGAAATCAAGGATGTGTATCGGGACATTCGCGGCTACGACGAGGAGTTTACGTAGGCGACGGGGAGATCCTGTTCGGGTTTGGAACGATACCCATGATTCCGGTGCGCGTCACCCTCGTATTGTAGGGGCGGCAGCGAAGCGAGCCAGAATCGACCGACAATGGCATGTTCCGCATCAAGGCGTTGTCGATTCGTGTGTCCGCCCGAATCTTGCCGGACGAAGTGCTTCGCGACATCACCCCCAATCCGAGTGATCCAATGACGAGGGAACCCGGTGGCGCAGGCCACCGAGTTTCGCCGTCTTGGTTCTCCTCAGCGTTTGGCGGGAGCGTTGATTGGTATTGTCCATCAGGGGCGGAGACAAGCTGGCCCCGCTGGATACGCAGCCCTACAAATAGGCGAAAACGCAATGGTCCAACCGACCTGTTACGTGCGCTATGAAAGCAGCCTGACGGAGTCGGATCAGGACGCCACTCGGGCGGCATTCGGAGCGCCGTGGCAGTGCTTGTATTTCTTGCCGCTGCCGCAGGGGCAGGGCGCGTTCGGACGGATCTTGGCCGCCTTGCGCTGGACGGAGTTGGACGTATCCTGCGCCGCGTTGGTCGAAACGTCCGTCTCGGTGATGCGCGTGCGCACCGGTTGCTGGGCCACGGCCGGTTGGGCCCGGTAAATGGCCCGGACCACATCGTGCTGGATGTTCTGCTGAAGCTGGGCGTACATTCGGTAGCCCTCGGTCTTGTAGACCACCAATGGATCCTTCTGGCCGTACGCCTGGAGACCGACGCCCTGCCGCAAGTCATCCATCGCGGTCAGGTGATCGACCCACAGCTTGTCGATCACCATCAGCAGCACGTGGCGCTCGACCTTGGCCATCGCATCATCGCCGGAGAACTTCCCGGCGACGGAGACCAGCGCAAGATCGGCTTCCTCGACCAGGCGGTCGACGAGCGCTTCACGATCCAGGCCGTCGAGATCCGACTCCGTGACGGCCCGGCCCGGGATGAGGGCATCGTAGGCTTGCAACAACCCGCCCAGGTCGATGGTTCGGTCTTTTTCGTCGCCGTGACTGTCCACCAGGAACTCGATCTCGGCAGCGATCAATTCCTCGATCTTCTCGTGTACATCCTCGCCGGCCACGATCTTGCGCCGGTCGCCGTAGATCACCTCGCGGTGGCGATTCATCACGTCGTCGTATTCGACAACGTGCTTCCGCCGGTCGAAGTTGTGGCCTTCGACCTTGGTCTGGGCGCTTTCGATCGACTTCGAGATCATCCGGTGCTCGATCGGCTGGTCTTCCTCCATGCCCAACCGATCCATCAGGCCGCCGATCCGCTCCGAGCCGAACCGGCGCATGAGCTCGTCCTCCAGCGAGACGAAGAAACGCGACGAGCCCGGGTCGCCCTGGCGACCGGCGCGGCCGCGCAACTGGTTGTCGATGCGTCGAGACTCGTGCCGTTCGGTGCCGATGATGTGCAGTCCGCCGAGGTCCGCCACGCCGACCTCGAGCTGGATGTCGGTGCCACGCCCGGCCATGTTGGTGGCGATCGTTACGGCCCCGCGCTTGCCGGCGTCGGCGACGATCGCCGCCTCTCGCTCATGCTGCTTGGCGTTCAGCACCGAGTGCTCGACGCCCTTGCGCTGGAGCATCTCGCTCAGTTCCTCGGACTTTTCGATCGAAGTGGTGCCGACGAGGACGGGCCGTCCAAGCGTGCGGAGATGCTCGATTTCGCCGACGACGGCGGCGAACTTGCCGCCCTCCGTCTTGAAGATCTGGTCGCCGGAATCCTCGCGGATCATCTGGCGGTTGGTGGGAATCGACACCACCGGCAGGTTGTAAATCCGGTAGAACTCTTCGGATTCGGTTTCCGCCGTACCGGTCATCCCCGCCAGCTTGTCGTACATTCGGAAGAAGTTCTGGAACGTGATCGTCGCCATCGTCACGTTCTGGCGACGGACGCGGACGTTTTCCTTGGCCTCGATCGACTGGTGCAGCCCCTCGTTGTAGCGCCGGCCAACCATCATGCGCCCGGTGAACTCATCGATGATGATGACTTCGCCCTCGCGCACGATGTAGTCCTTGTCGCGGACGTAGACGGCGTGCGCCGTAAGCGCCTGTTCGAGGTAGTGCGTCATTTCGACATAACGTTCGTCGTAGATGCTTTCGCCGGCCGGGATTCCCGCCAGCTGCTCGACCCGGTCGATGCCTTCCTCGGTGAGGGTGGCATTGCGATGCTTGATGTCGACTTCGTAATCACGGTCCTTGCGCAGTTGCTTGATGATCTGGGCAAACTGGTAATACCGGTCGGCGGCGTCGCCCGCCGGTCCGGAGATGATCAGCGGCGTCCGGGCTTCGTCGATCAGGATGTTGTCGACCTCGTCGACGATCGCGTAGTTGAGCGGCCGCTGGACCAGTTTCGCGGCGTCGACCACCATGTTGTCGCGGAGGTAGTCGAAGCCCAGCTCGTTGTTGGTGGAATGGGTGATTTCCGCCTCGTAGGCCTCGCGGCGGGTCACGGGCCGCAGATTGGCCATGCGCTCGTCTTCGTTGATGTAGTCGGCATCGTAGATGAAGGCCGAGTCGTGCTGGACCACGCCGACCGAGAGCCCGAGGTAGTCGTAGATCTGGCCCATCCATTGGGCGTCGCGCTTGACGAGGTAATCGTTGACCGTGACCAGGTGAACGCCCTTGCCGGAAAGGGCGTTGAGCGCCACGGCCAGGGCGGCTGTTTGGGTCTTGCCTTCCCCGGTCCGCATCTCGGCGACTTTGCCTTCGTGCAGGGCCACGCCGCCGATGATCTGGACATCGAAATGGCGCTTGCCGATGGTGCGCTTCGCGGCTTCGCGTGTGGCCGCGAAAACCTGGGGCAGGTAGTCGTCGAGATCGGACTCTTCTTCGTAATCGTCCCGGAACTCGACCATTAGCTGCCGGAGCTCGGCTTGCGAAAGTTTTTCGAACTCTGTTTCGAGGGCGTTGACTTCGTCGACAATGGGGTTCATGCCGCGGATTTCTTTGTCGTTGGAATCGCCCAGGAGGCGGTTGAAGAATGAACGCATGGACTGATTTCTCCAGGAATGTGGACCGGCGGCGCGCCGGTTTCCGGTGCAGTGACGCCATCGACGATTATACGCCCGGCGCGCAATCCTCCATGCCATCGGGCTTGGACAGGTGGGCAGGAGCGTCAGGTGGGTGACGCTTCGAGCCCCGAGCTGACGTTTCCCAAGCGGGCGATGATCGTCGTCGCCCGGATTCCGGCGGGCCGGGTCACGACGTATGGACGCATCGCCGCCGCGCTCGGTTCCCCACGCGCATCACATGTCGTTGGCGGCGCGCTCGCCAACCTTTCGGCTGGTCACGGACTGCCCGCGCATCGCGTCGTCAACCG
>JBGTNF010000511.1:0-4321 GCA_041743205.1 Thermomicrobiales bacterium
GTCGTGCCCGTCTCGGCCACGACTGGCGAAGGGCTATCCGACCTGGAAACTTCTCTCGCGGAATTGCTACGCGGCGGCACGTCCAGCGAAGCGCGACCGGCCCTGATCTCGGCCCGGCAGCGGTCGGCGGTCGAACGCGCCCTCCGCCACATCCGCGACGCCCAGGAAGCGCGACTGCTGGACGTGCCGCAGGACCTGCTCGCTACGCCGGTGCGGGCCGCGCTGCACGCCGTCGGCGAAGTTACCGGCGAGGATGTCGACGAGGCGGTGATTCAGGAAATCTTCAGCCGCTTCTGCATCGGAAAGTGATGAACAGGTCATTTGCAGCCGCAAAAGTCGCTTTTCGAACGGAGCCGTGGAGCCCCAACCATTACTGACATTTCTGACATATTGAACTTAATCCGGGACTTCCGTATTATTTTTGTCAACGAGGCATAGCGTGGCAAACTACGATGCCTGTGATCGACTTGTGAGCCGAGGCTGGGGAGGTCAGGCGCCTGTCCTCGGATTGCCCCCTGTAGCAGGGATTGTTGCGTTCGGCTGAGACATGGCGCGGCTTCTTGCTGCCATGGGCTCCAAAGGGGTAGCGATGGACAGACATGTGCTCAACACGATCGATCCGATCGTCATAGGTCAGCGGCTCGCGGATGCCCGTCGGGCGCGTCATCTCACGCAACAACAGGTAGCCGAAGCGCTGGACGTGGGGCGGACGACGATCACGGCGATTGAAAAGGGGGATCGACGCCCTCGTGCAGCCGAGCTGATTGCCTTCGCCCAGCTCTACGCGCGGCCGGTGGGTGATTTCGTGCGGTCGGAGCATCCGACGCCGCGTCCCAACTTCGTCGTCCAGTTCCGTGCCGCACGAGGTTCCGGGGGTAGGGAGCAAACGAGCGGTCGTGATGCTGACATCCGGCGGTTCGATGACCTTTGCCGTTGGTATGTTGAGTTGGAGGAGTTGCTTGGGGCCCCAATCCCACGGCACTATCCTGGCGTCTACGATGTGTCGGGCGCCTCATCAGAGCGGGCGGCCGACGAAGTCGCGACCTCGGAACGCAATCGACTGGGGCTCGGCGATGGACCGATCGGAGACCTGTGGAGCCTCCTGGAGACCGACATCGGTCTCCGGGTCTTCGCACTCAAGATGGCTGACTCGCGCATCGCCGGCATGTTCGTCTTCACGGAGGAATATGGTGGGTGTATTGCCGTGAATGCCAACCAGCCGGAAGAACGGCGCCGCATGAGCGCTGCCCATGAGTTTGCCCACTTCCTCACCAACCGCTTCAGGCCGGAAATCACGGTCCTGAACGCTTACAAGCGTGCGCCAGATGGCGAGCGGTTCGCCGATGCATTTGCGCGATTCTTTCTGATGCCGGCGGCCGGGGTAAGCCGTCGGTTCGAGGCGATCCGTCGAGCCAAGCTTGGCCCGGTCACCCCTGGCGATGTCCTGGCGCTGAGCCACCTGTTCCGCGTGTCGTTTCAAGCGATGACGTGGCGTCTCGAGGAGCTGAAAATGCTGCCAGGGGGGACGTGGGATCGGCTACGCGAGCTTGGTTTCCAGCCAGGCAAGGCTCGCGAATTGATGCATCTGCCAATTCACAGGCCCGAACTGCCTTCGTTGCCGCTCCGATACCAGGCCCTTGCCGTTCAAGCCTATGAGAATGGGAATCTCACCGAAGGCCAACTCGCTGAACGGCTTGGAACCGATCGGCTTGGGGCGCGCGAGCTGGTACACCATCTCACTGTCCAGACCCAACCTTCCGAAGATGGTGAGTGGCAGCAGGTGTCGCTGGACATGAGCGTGGCGCTCGTGGGCGCCGGCTGAGTCGCACATGACCACGCCTCATGCGCACATTACCCTCCTTGACGCATGTTCCGTCGTCAACCTGTACGCCACGCGCCGAATGGACCAGATTCTGGTGGCCATCGGCGGCCCTGTTGCCGTGGCCGATATTGTCGAGCGGGAGGCGCAGTACGTGTTCCAGGGCGGAGACGGGGAAGACGCACGAGAGCGGGAAGCGATCGACCTGCAACCCTGGGTCTCTCAAGGTATGCTCAGTCTGATCGAGGCAACACACGAAGAGGAACTTCTCACCTTCATCGACCTCACCCAGGAACTCGATGACGGCGAAGCCATGACGGCGGCTTTGGCGATGCACCGCGGCTTCACGGTCGTTACCGACGATCGCAAGGCGATACGCGTCCTTACGAGCCGCGCCGTACCGCTTCGCGGCACGCTCGATCTGGTCAAGACGTGGGCCGACCAACAAGCCTTCGAAAGCGAAACCCTATGCGTTGTGCTGACCGACCTTCGCGAGCGTGGCAACTATTACCCATCGCGAAACCACCCGCTTCGACGTTGGTGGGACACGGCGCTGAACTTGTCGTAGTCACATCCCGCATTGTCATCGACCCACTCAGCGGCAATTCATTCAGTTCAACCGAGTGCTTGCGAGGAATCCGCTGACGATGGGTAGTCTGAACGCTCGACTGTTGTAGAAGGATTGCGGCCAGTAATATGAGCACATGAGCCTCATCTCCCGAACCAAGTCCACTCCGCCACCCGAACCCGAACTGCCGCCAACGCCCGAGCAGCGGGCGCAGCGCGAGCACGCCCTGGAATTGCTCCGCGCCGGCGTCGGCGACCCCGAGGTCGATTTCCGGGACGACCAGTGGACCGTGATCGACGCCCTCGTCAACCGCCGCGAGAAGGTGCTGCTCGTGCAGCGCACCGGCTGGGGCAAATCGGCCGTCTACTTCATCACCGCCAAATTGCTGCGGGAAGGGGGACGCGGCCCGACCCTGATCGTCTCGCCGCTGCTCGCCCTGATGCGCAACCAGGTCATGGCTGGCAAGCGAATGGGCTTGCGGATCGGCGCCCTCCATTCCGGCACCAACGACCGCTTCGACACCTTCGTCCAGTTGATCGAAAACGACGCGATCGACGTGCTGCTGGTTTCGCCGGAGCGGTTCGCCAACCAGCAGTTCCTTGACGGCCTGCTGCCGACCCTGATGGAGAAAACCGGGCTGCTGGTCGTCGACGAGGCGCACTGCATCTCCGACTGGGGTCACGATTTCCGGCCCGACTACCAGCGACTCTCGAACCTGATCCGCCAGTTGCCGCCGAACAGTCCCCTACTGGCGACGACCGCCACCGCCAACGACCGGGTGGTCGACGATGTCCGGGAACAGCTCGGCAACGTGCGGGTCTCTCGCGGCGCCCTGACCCGCGAGAACCTCTCGCTGCAAACGATGAACACGATGAGCGCCACCGAGCGCCTGGCCTGGCTGGGACAAACGATCCCCCGCCTGCCGGGCCGGGGCATCGTCTACACCCTGACCAAGCACGACGCCGAGCGCGTCGCCAAATGGCTGATCGCCCAGGGCATCAACGCCCACGCCTACCACGCCGACATCATGACCGCCGACCAGGGCGACAGCACCGAGGCCAAGAAGGCGCTGGAGGAAGCGTTCGGGAGCGGCAATCTCAAGGTGCTGGTGGCCACAACCGCGCTCGGCATGGGCTACGACAACCCGGACGTGCGGTTCGTGATCCACTACCAGACGCCGGGGTCGATCATCGCCTACTACCAGCAGGTCGGCCGCGCCGGGCGTGGCCGCGAGGGAGCCGTCGGCGTGCTGATGAGCGGCCCCGAAGACGCCGAGATCCACGCCAGTTTCCGGACCGGATCGCTGCCAACCGGGACCGACGTGATCGAGATCCTCAACGCGCTCGGCGAGGTGGACGGAGCCGACGGCGCCACCGCCAGCCAGCTCCTGGCCAGCGTCAACATGCCGAAAGGGCGGCTTGATGGCGCCCTGCGCTACCTCTCGGTCCAGCGCCCGGCGCCGGTGGTGCGCGACGGCCGGCTCTGGCGGCGAACCCCCGTTCCGTGGCGTTCCGATTATGTCGACCATCGAGACGCCCTGATCGCGATGCGCGAGTCCGAGTGGGAAGAAATGCAGCGCTACCGGCGGCAGGCGACCGGCTGCCAGATGCGGTTCCTGCTCAAGGCGCTGGACGATCCCGATCCGCCGGAACGCTGCGGCCGCTGCGAGAACTGCCGGGGCAAACCGGTGCTGCAAATCGGCCTGGACCCGGACCTGATGCACGCGGCGCATCGCGCGATCGGCCAGGCGTCGCCCAACGTGATCACTCCGCGCATGCAGATTCCCAAGGACTCGCTGCCGGTCTACGGCTTCGCCACCCGCATCCCGGCCGACGGGCGGGCTGAATCGGGCCGTGCCCTCGGCTGCTGGGGCGACGAGGCCTGGGGCGACCGCGCGGCGCTCGGCAAGGTCAACGACCGCTTCGACGACGATC
>JBGTNF010000512.1:0-9834 GCA_041743205.1 Thermomicrobiales bacterium
ACCGCCGGCCGAAGCGGTGCTGGGGATGACGCCGTACGAAGCGGTGACGCTGATGACCTGCGGCGGGCAGTGGGACAGCCGCATCAGCGAGTACGACGAGCGGACGGTGGCCCGCGCCGCGCGAATCGCCGACGAGGGCACGCCGGAAGCCTGATCCACCACGAACCGCGCGCCGTTCACACCGACCACTGACGGCTGTCCCTGTCAACCCCGGGGCGGCGAACCAACGGAACCGGCGATCTCCCCAGGGAGGTCGCCGGTTCCCTTGCCGTTGCGTCGACCAGCGCGTCGAGGAATCGCTCGCCGAGATCATGTCAACGATACCGACTCCGGGCCTACACCGGACGTTCCGCAACGGCACGTCATTTCGAGCGACGTCGAATGTGTCATTCCGAGGAACGAGGCAGCGAAGCGATATCTTCCGCAGCGATGTGGCGGGCGATCCGGAAACCTTGAGCGTTCACCCGGAGTTCGTATGACTCCAAAATCAATGACCCTCCGTATTTACCGCATGTACCGTACGTAATGAGTCACAGAGAAGGAAGCCGTACTTTCCGCATGCGTGCACGGCCTCAAGGTCTAAACCAGTACGTGATTTCACTGACGTATGGCTTCCTTTGCGAAGACACACTTGTTCCATCGGGACGAGCATCCTGAGGTTCGAAGTCTGGCGGCGAAGCAGTCATGAGCTGGCGTGCTTCGGGGAGGTACGGTCATGTTTTCGCAACCACGTCGTGGTCGACGCACTGCCCAACGGGTGTCCTCGCTCCATCGCGCGAGCATCCTGTTCGGGTTGGTGCTCATCATGCTGTCGTCGATCGGCGGCAGCCTGGCCGGATTGGAGGAGGCGTGGGCACAGGACGATCCCGCGGCGACCGAGATTCCCGAACTGGCCGACGATCCGCCAGCCGAAGAGGAACAAAAGCCGGAAGAGCAGCAGCCAGAGGAGCCCAAGGCGACCGAGCCGGTGACCGAGATGCCCCAGCCGACGGACGTTCCCAAGACCGAGGCGCCCGACCAGGTGGAAGAACCGCCGGTTGAGACGAAGATCGTTGAGACCGAAGCCGGTACAACGGAAGCGGTGTCATCCCCAAAGGACGATTCCCAAAAGGAAGAGTCCGAGTTTGGGTCCACCAGCCACGCGCTGTGGGCAAGTAACTATCTCAGAATCACCGTTCATGGCTGTCCGGCTGGCGTCGAAGCCGCGGCCAGCTCGCCGGCCCAGCTCAAAGCGGCGTGCGGGGACAACGTTGGCCCCGTCTCGTTCTGGCTCGACAACGGCTGGCTTGGGACGTTCCATTTCCTCACCAGCGGCGGCCCCGCCAACCAGGCGTCGTTCAACGGCCTCGACATTGAGGACGACTATTTCGCCGCGAACGCGGGCGAGGGCCGCCCGGTCGTGGTCGCGGCTCCGGTGCCGTCAGGATATGCCTCGGCTGTGGTGTCCTGCGCCTACTGGAACGAGGCGGTCGGCGCGACGGACTGGGGACCGGCGATCATGCCGATGACGGGCGGTCGCGCGATCGAGATCACGGTCGATGCCGGCGACACGCTCTCCTGCGACTGGTACTTCGTGCCGCCGCTGTACCAGGGCGAAGACTCCGCCGTCTTCGAGATCCCGCCGATTGCCCCAACGGCCGATCCCCAGGAAACGCCCAGCCCCACCCCGGACGATTCCCGCCCAATCCAGCCCATCGAACCGATTGACCCAATTGATCTCCGCCCCACGATTCCAGGCGGTTTCGACCCGATCGTCGACTTTTGGCCCACGCCTGCCCCGGTTGCCACCAAACCGGTCATTCCGCAGCCCAAGCCGTTTACCGGCACGGTGACCGTCACCAAATACACCTGCCCGGAAGGCGTTGACCGCAACGAGGAGAGTTTTCGCCTCTACGAACAATGCCAGGAAAAAGCCGGTCCCGTGGAATTCACGGTCAGGGGAGAAGGTGGCTACAGCCAGGCAGCCTTCGCCGATGGCAGCATCCCGCGAGCCGCCGTGTTCACCGGTGTTCCCTACGGCCAGATCGAGATAACGGAAACCATCCCGCCCGGCTACGGCGAGCCTTTGGTCTTCTGCTCGGACCGTGTGGGAGGGGTGTTGCCGCCCGTGCCAGTCGACGGCAACACCGTCATCTGGAACCTGCGGCCCGCCGACGGGAGCACGCTGCGGTGCGTCTTCTTCAACGTCCAGGAAAAGGCTGACGGGCCGGAATCGCAGCGAGGCTGGGCGCAGGAAGGACTCGAACTGGCGGATGCGACCGCAACTCCCGAGATAGGGGTCGTGGAGGCGGCGCCGACGGAAGCGGTTCCTCGCCTGGTCGGGCCGACCGTGATCTCGATCGAACCGGAAATCGACCCCACGGCCGCGGACGATCCCGAACCAGCCGAAGACGCCGAGCCAACCGCGGTTGTTACGGTGGTCATCCGGCCGGTGATCCCTGCTGATCCCCCGGATGTGGAGCCGACGATCGGACGCGTGACAGTCAACAAGCTGACCTGTGCCGTGGGTATCGCGCGCTCGGACGTGCTCTCGACACTCTTCGAGCAATGCAGCGAGAATCCGGGTCCGGTGGAGTTTTCGGTGACGGGAGATGGCGGCTACAGCCAGTCGGCCTTCACCCCGGACGATGTGCGCCAGATAGTCGCCTTCGCGGACGTTCCGTTCGGCATGATCCAAATCTCGGAAACCGTACCCGCCGGGTACGGCGAACCGCTGGCCTTCTGCTCCGACTCGGCGGCCGATGGCTTCGGAACGTTCATGTCAGTGCCGGTCTCCGGCGGCGCCACGATCACCGTTGAGCACCGGGCCGATGCCGGGGACGAACTGCGCTGCGTCTACGTCAACTTCCCGGCAGGTGGCAGTGAGTCGGAGTCGGAGCCGGAAACGGGCTCCGTGCGCGTCGTCAAGATCACTTGCCCGGCGGGCGTCGCGCGCACCGGGGTGGACTACTTCGCGGGCGACCTCTGTAGCGTCAATTCCGGCCCGGTGGAATTCTCATTGACGGGCGCCGACGGGTATGTCGCGGCGGCGTTTACCGGCGGCAGTGAGGGGCAGAGCCTCGCGTTCATCGACGTCCCCTTTGGCGCGTTCGAACTTGCCGAAACCGTGCCCGCCGGCTATGGCGAGCCGCTGGCCTTCTGCGCCGTGCCGGGCGGCGATGGCGCCGTCGAGTTCGTGCCGGTGCCGGTGGTCGATGGCGACACCATCGCCTGGGAACTGCGGTCCGATACCGGAACCGAGCAGGAGTGCTCCTTCGTCAACTTCGTGGAAGCAGGCGGCGAGCCAGAGCCAGAAACGGGCGCCGTGCGGGTCTCCAAATACACGTGTCCAGCCGGCGTGGCCCGGTCAGACGATGACTACCTGCTGAGCGAGCAGTGCCGCGAGGATGTCGCCCCGGTCGAGTTCACGGTGAGTGACGGCGGATTCACACTCGACCAAACGCAAACGGCGTCCGCCGGTGTTCCACAAGAGACGACGTTTACGAACGTGCCATTTGGGCCGATCGCCATCAGCGAAGTCATACCCGCCGGCTATGGCACGCCGCAGGTCTTCTGCACTGATACCCCGGCCGATGGTCCAGGCGCCTACGAGCCAGTCGAGGTCGTGTTCGCGTCCGCCGTCGTATGGGAACTCGATCCGGAGGCCGGGATCCCGCTGACCTGTCTCTTCTTCAACTTCCCGGAAGGCGGAGCGGAAGGAGACAATCAACTCACCGTTACCAAGTTCGATTGCCCCGAAGGCGCCGACCGGTCTGCTGGGCTGCCTGATCTTGGAACAACCTGCGATGTCATCAGCGGCGTCGAGTTCACGGCAACGTTTGGCGGCTCGTCATCGACCGAAACCACCGATGCGGGCGGCAATGCTGGCTGGACCGGCGTTCCGGCCGGCGCGTGGTCCCTGCAGGAAGCGATCCCGGCTGGGTACTCCGATCCCAAGGTCTACTGCGGTCCGATGTTCACGACCGAGGCGCCCGAAGTCGCGGCGCCCGGCGGTCTCTTCGCCGGTGAGTTCAGTGGCGCCAGCGAGCACATGGTCTGCACCGTCTTCAACTTCCAGGATGGAGGAGACCCCGGCACCGGGACGGTGCGGGTGGCCAAGTACACCTGCCCGGCGGGTGTCGAGCGCACCGCGGACGACTACGCCCTGAGCCAGGTTTGCCTCGAGGACGTCGACCCGGTCGAGTTCTCGGTCAGGGATGAGACGACCTACGCAACGTCGTTGACCGCGGCCGGTGGCGTGCCGCAGGAAGTCGAATTCACCGGCGTTCCGTTTGGCCCGATCAGCATTTGGGAAACCATTCCCGCCGGGTACGGCGAGCCGCTGGTGTTCTGCACCGATACACCCGCTGATGGATCGGGAAATTATGAATCCATCCCGGTGGTCGATGGCGACACGATCGCCTGGACGCTGCGGGCCGATGCCGAAATCCCGCTGACCTGCCTCTTCTTCAACTTCACGGACGGCAACGATGACGGCAATGTCGTCACGTTCCAGAAGTGGACCTGCGGGCCGGAAACCAGCTACGGCCAGTCCAGCGACTATTACTACGACCAATGCGCCGTGGCCCTGGACGAGGACTTCGCGTTCACGCTGACCGATGCCGTGGGCTCGCATCCCCAATCGACGGTCAGTGGCTGGCTCACCTGGACCGACGTGTCGACGGGCGCGATCGGCATCCAGGAGGCGATTCCCTCCGCCTACGGTGCGCCCATCGTGCTCTGCTCAGACGGGACCGGCGCCGAGTTCCGCGATGCCCCAACCGGCTACATCGACCATGAATTCACCGAAGCCTCCGGTCAGGAGTTCATCTGTGACTGGTTCAACCTGGTTGGTGAAGGATCCAACCTGACCGTGGTCAAGTTCACCTGTCCCGAAGGGTACGACCTCCATGCCGCGGGCGCCGACCCAACCGTGGATTGCCCGGAGCCGACGGATGGAATCACCTTTACCCTCGACCTGCCGGACGGATCGACCTTCGTCACCACGACCGGCGACTCCGCCGAAGGTCAAATCCAGTTCGGTGGGCTCCCATCCGGGAGCTACACGCTGACCGAAACGGTTCCCGCCGGTATCGCCTCGTCGTTCGTGCTCGATTGCTACGGGAACCGGATGGGCGGGGTTCGTCCCTCCCCGCTGGCGACGGGCGACACCCTGTACCTCGACATCAACGCCAGCGAATCGATCATGTGCCTCTGGTACAACGTGCCCGAGGGGAACGACACGAGCCTGACCCTGGTCAAGTACACGTGCTCGACGGAAACCTACGTCTCCGACGTGGACTGCCAGATCGACGAAACCGGTGAGACTTTCGACCTCGTCTTCTGGAACGGCGCCGCGTGGGAATACCACAGCACCGCCACCACGGACGGCCTGGGCCGGATTCACTGGGCTGGACTCAACCCGCTCGACTACTGGCTCGACGAGCAGGACGGCGACTGGTGCCACCTCGCCTCGGAGCGGCTGTCTGACGATGGCACCTGGCTCGCCCTGGACGAAGGCGAGGAAACGGTGGTGGAGGTCTACAACTGCGACGGCGTGCCAGGCCAACCCGGCGAAACCCCGACCAAGTATCCGAACACGGGCGTCGGCCCCGGCCCAGCGCTGGACGCGCCCGCCGAGCTCCCGGCAATCGCCCCGTTCGCCGGCCTGCTGGCCCTGCTTGCCTCCCGATCGACGCGAACCCGACGGGCCGTCACCCAGATCGGCCCCGACGAAACCTCCAGCCACTTCGTCGGGGAGGGCCTTGTGCCCTCCCGCGTTGCCCGCAATTCGGTCCCCGTCGAACGGGCCGACACACAGGTCGGCCCCGACGAAACGCCAATCCGGGAGGTTCCGATGATCACCACGCTCTCGCGGCGCCGGCTCGCCGCCTTCCTTGCGATCCCGCTCGGCGGCGGCGCCCTGATCCGGTCCGGCGTTTTAGCGCAAGGCGACCAGCTGATCGAGCCGCTCGACGGCACGCCCCCCGGCGGCACGCCCGCCAGTCTCTGCCTGCCGGCCACGCCCGGCGCCGGTGACGGGCAAGGCGAGGGCGGAGGCGATGGCGATGGCGAGGGAAGCGGTCAGGGCAACGGCCAGGGCGACGGCGACGAATCGACCTCGGCCGCCGATGAGTGTCTCCGGGGAGCGGTCCCGTTCGCCCTGACGATCGAGGCGATCGGGGTCGAGGCCCCGGTCGAGATCCTCGAAACCGTCGGCGGCGTCATGCAGCAGCCGTCGGACGAGGTGCACGTCGCCTGGTACAAGGAGACCGCCCGGCTCGGCGAAACGGGGAACCTCCTGCTCGCCGGCCACCTCAACTGGTGGGGCGTGCCGGAAGCCGTCTTCTTCGACCTCGGTACGCTCCGGGAGGGCGATCGGGTGGTGCTGCGCGACGAGGAAGAGAACGCCTACACCTACGAGGTCGAGTGGGTGCGGCAGGAAAGCAACCTCGAACCGCCGGCCGAAGCGGTGCTGGGGATGACGCCGTACGAAGCGGTGACGCTGATGACCTGCGGCGGGCAGTGGGACAGCCGCATCAGCGAGTACGACGAACGGACGGTGGCCCGCGCCGCGCGAATCGCCGACGAAGGCACGCCAGAAGCCTGACCTCAGGACAGGGGAGACACTGGATCCAACGAAAGGTCCAGTGTCTCCCTGCGCCATTGCCAACCATGAGCGCGGCCCCGGTCGACGAATCCCGTCGCCGCGTTGACAGACGCCTTGCCGTGCGTCAAGGTGGTCGCAGTTCCACGAATCAGGTTGCATGGGTGGTTGCCATGATCACCGTATCCCTCACCGCACGCCCCCGTCGCCTCCCGGCGCCACGAACGCCTCTTGTCGGCCGGACCAACGAAGTCTCCGAGGTGATCGCGCTGTTGGCGCAGCCGGACACCTCCCTCCTGACCCTGACCGGTCCCGGCGGCGTCGGCAAAACCCGTGTCGCGCTCGAGGTGGCTGCGGCTGCCCCACATCACTTCCCGGACGGAGTGACGTTCGTGCCGCTTGCCTCGATTCACGATCCAGACGGAGTGCTTGCGGCGCTCGGCCAGGCGCTCGGCGTCCAGGAGGCAAGTGACCGGTCGTTGCCCGCCCAAATCGTCGAAGAGTTGATGGGACTTGAGGTCCTGTTGATCCTCGACAACTACGAACACGTTATCCCAAGCGCGCCGGACGTGGCTGGCCTGATGCTCGAGCTCCCGTACCTGACGGTGCTGGTGACGAGTCAGGTTCGCCTTGGCCTTTCGAGCGAACGACTCTTTCCCATCTCACCCCTGCCCCTTCCCGGGTCAGGCGACGACCAGCCAACCGCCGAACTGGCCGGGGCCGACGCGGTCAGGCTGTTCATTTCGCGCGCCCAGGCCGCACAGCCAGGCTTCACGCTAGCCGATGACAACGCGGCGGCCGTTGCCGCCATTTGCCGCCAGCTCGATGGGCTCCCGCTTGCCATCGAGCTCGCCGCCGCCCGCAGCAACGCCCTTCCTCCCAGCGCGTTGCGCGACCGACTGTCGCACAGCTTCCTAAGGACGCTAACCGGCGATTCCCCTGATCGCCCGGCACGTCAGCAAACCATGCGGGCGGCCGTTACCTGGAGTTTCGGCCTGCTCACCCCCTCCGAGCAGCAGTTCCTCGAATGTGTCTCGGTGTTCGTGGATGGGTTCACCCTCGACGCCGCGGAGACCCTGTGGCGCTCGTGCGGGAACCCGACGCTCGACGCGCTGGCCGGGACGATGTCGCTCGTCGACAAGAGCCTCCTGCGTACGACGGACGAGGTGGAGGGAGAGCTTCGCTACATCCTGCTCAACCCGATCCGCGAATTCGCCCTCGACCAGCTTGGGGCGGCGGGGGGCGCCATGAGCCAGCAGCACGCTGCCTGGTGCGTCGGCCTCGCCGAAAGGGCGAGTGTCGCGCTGCTTCACCAGGACCAGGCCGCCTGGCGCAAGCGGCTTTCGGTGGAGCATGGCAACCTGCGGGCGGCCCTCGCGTGGTCGGTCGATCACGACCCCGAGCTCACCCTCAAGCTGGTCAACGCCCTCTGGTTCTTCTGGTACGCGGAAGGCCACCTGGCGGAGGGCAGGCGCTGGCTGGAACGCGCGCTGGCGGTGGGTACCGGGGCCGCGCCGTTCCTGCGCGCATTGACCATGAACAACTTCGGTAATCTCGTCTATGAACTTGGCGAACTTCAGGCTGCGCGCCAGTTGTACGAGCAGAGCCTGGCGTTACGGCGGGAGATCGGTGACCGGAACGGGATCGCCAGTGCCCTGAACAACCTTGGCATGCTGGCGACCGCGCACGGTAACCTCGACCAGGCCCGGGAGTTGCTCGAAGCGAGCCTGGCGCTGCGGCGCGAGCTCGACCCCATGCACATTCCGGCGACGGTCATGAACAACCTGGGCGACGTGGCGATCGCCGAAGGGGACGCCGCCACGGCCCAGAGCTGGAACGAAGCGGCGCTGGCCACCAGCCGGGAGCAGGGCAACAGCCGGCGGGTCGCCCATTCACTCCACAATATCGGGCTCGCGGTCCGCTGCCGGGGCGACGATAGCGCCGCCCGGAGCCTGTTTGCAGAAAGCCTGAAGCTCTTTCAGGACGTCAACGAGCAGTCGGGGGTGGCGGCGGTGCTTCAAAGCCTGGGCCGCGTCGCGGTGCGCCAGAAGAAGCTGGACCAGGCCCGGGCACACTTCGCCGGCGCCCTTCGACTTCATCGCCAGGTGCTGGACCGGCGCGGTCTGGTGCGTTGCCTGGAGGGCGTGGCGCTGATCGCGGAGTCGACAGGGCATCCCGTGGAGTGCGTCCACCTGCTCGGCGCGGCTGCGGCGATCCGCGGCGAGGTGATGCCGCTCCAACCACCCGCAGACATTGCGGATGCCGTCGCCGAGCGGGAGCGTGCCCGCGCGAATCTCGGCGATCCTGCGTTCGACGTGGCCTGGATCACTGGCAGCGCGAGCTCGCGTGACCGGGCGATCGACGCCGCCGTGGTGCTGCTCGGCTCCCGCGAATCGGCCATTTCAGTCCTGAGCCGCCGGGAGCGGGAAGTCGTGGTCCTGGTCGCCCAGGGCGCCTCCAACCAGCAGATTGCGGACACCCTCTTCATCACCGTCCGCACGGTCAAGGCGCACCTCACCAGCATCTTCACCAAGCTCGATCTCCCGTCGCGGTCAGCGCTGGCTGCCTACGCGCACCGCAACGCCCTGGTCTGATACGGAATCCGGATAGTTCGAGTGTGGAACCGAGTTCCCTGCCAGACACTGCATGAATCGATCTTGCCGCTGAACGTCGAGGGTAGGGGCGATCCTGGCCCCGCTGGATACGTGATCGCCCGGAGTAACGGGACCGTCAAACACGGGTCAACACGGAGGTTGACCCCTACGCACAACGTCGTGTGCTCACGGTCTACCCGGATTCCGAATGGGTTCCCTGCCCGCACGTCATCCCGGGCGGACCCTGAGCGCAGCGCAGCGAAGCGATAGGGGCAGTCGGGGGCAGCGCCAGCGTAGCGAGGCGAGTCTCTCGCCGCAGTGACGCCGGGAGCGGGTACCGCTGACCTTTACGCACGTGCCCAGCTTGAATTGGACCTTGGTACGATGTGCCGTCCCCTCCGCATCCAGATACTGAGGACGATCGATCGAGATCGGGTCCTGTCCAAATACTCGCCAGACGTGCTCCAAAGGAACTGCCATGCCCATCCATCGCCATCGCCCAAGGCGAACCGTCTCTTGCCACCCGTTCCTGGTCCTGCTCGGATTCGCCCTGCTGTTCCTGGCGCCGGTGCTTGATACCATCGGCGCGGCCCAGTCCCTGCCGATCAGCGCCCAGCCAACCGCAAGCCCGACCCCGACCGAAGTGTCCGATCC
>JBGTNF010000513.1:0-5436 GCA_041743205.1 Thermomicrobiales bacterium
GCCGGGCCAGCAACCGGCTGGCGGCCCCGCTGACCGCGCCGGTGCGCAGGGCGGTCAGGTAGCCACCGTCCATCACCGCCAGCGGCTGGCCGGTCTGGTCGTCGATCAGGCAGACGATCGACGCGATCGTCGGCAGGCTCCGGGCGGCGTTGCCGGGAAACACCGATACAACCTTGACCCCCAGGGCCTGGGCGGAGGGCACATAGGCGGGCATGACGAGCGTGGCGCCGGATGCCTCGGGAATCGACAACGACGTCCGCAAGGGAGACTGGGCTTGGCCCGCCGCCAGGTCCTGGAAGGCCTGCGTCACCAGGTCGATCGCCCGGGGCATGGTTACCAGTCGCTTCACATCATCTCGGGACAGGACCAACATGGCTGACGTTCCTCCATTTTCTCCGGGCGCCAAGGCGCGTAACGGCGAATCCACAGGGGAAACGCCGGCGGCGTCGGGGTAGACCCGGGAATCCGGCCCATGACTCCGTGGCACATGCCCGTCGATGTGAACTATCATGGTGTCCGTTCAGATACGGTTCCTGACCAGCCCGATTCCTGCGTTATCCGGACACGCTGTCCGTACCCTGACTTCAACACGACAACATCGATCGTCAGTCAAGAAGAATCGCGGACTGTGCCGGATAGACACTTCTCGCCAACGAGACTACAATCGGGCCAGTCCAGGTTTCGACGGTCAAACGATGGCAATCCGCCAGCGCCGCGGTAGGGCGTGGCATTGGCGGAGCGAATGGCTGTCTGGCCGCAGGACGCACGTCCTGTTTCGAGGGTGTGGGTGTCATGTCGGATTCAAAACGCCAGTGCTCCAAATGTCAATTCTTCCAGACAGCGCAGCTTTCTGGCAATGGGTGGTGTACGCATCCGAAACGCCAGGTCGCGAGCGATGTCAAGATCCTGGTCCGCGAAAAGGAACTCGCCTGCCGCAACAGCTGGGGCGATGACCTGTGGGTCGATGCCGCCGGCCAGAGCGCGGCTGTCTCCGATCGTACCCCGCGTAAAGGATTCGCGTACGTCAACCTTCGAGTCGACGACGAGGTGACGTCGGTGGTCGACACGACCGCCAGGCACGGCCCGGCCACCGCCGGGGATCGCGCCGGAACCGCGACCGACGACATCGTGACCGTGACCTCGATCCGCCAGGGCGAGACGGCCAGGCTGCAACCGGCTGCGGCACCGATCGCGGACGATCACAATGCCGCGGCCATCGCGGACCAGGCGGAACGCGCCCGGCACATGGCGCGCGGCAGCAAGGATGCGATCCTCAAAGCGCGCGAACGCCACGCGCAACGGATCAAACCGACCCGTACCTCGATTGCCCCCGAACCCCTGACATTCCGTTCCGATCGGATTCTCGATGCCCAGGACCGGGATCACTATCTTCGCGCGAAGTCCGAACCCGCACGGGCGAGCGACGAGTTTCGCAACACGCCCCCCGTTCCGCGAGTGGAAATCGAAGCCAACGGCGCCGGTCCCTTGCCCACGAATGGCGACGACGCGCGATTCAATCGGCCGGCGCGGCTCGACCCGAATGTCGACCTCAGTCACTTACGAGGGTTCCTGGCTCCTTCGACGGCGACCTCATCGAACGGTTCCGGCCGGGACCCAGGGGCCGTCACCTCGTACGACCTGGTGCTCAAGCGAGCGCTGGAAATCAGGACCGCCGGCGTCAGCGGGCAGGCCGCGTCCAGTCCGACTCCAGAACGCGGCGCGCCAACCGGGCCGCCGGATCGAACCGAACCGGGTGGCAAGGAGTCCGCAACGTCCGCAGCCGGATCCTGGAAAGAGGTCGTGTGGGATGTGGGTGTCGGAGGCAACCGGCTCACGATCGCGTTCGAACGTGCTCGCGCGGCGATCGACCAGCCAGCCCACGATCGACCGGGGTTGGTAGCGCCACTTCCCGAGCCAACGACCGCGACACCGCGGCAGGAAGTCAGCCAGGAGCCCGACGGCAATTTTGGAGATTGCGCCCAGGCCGCTCCGGGGAGTGAGCCGTACGATCCGCTGGCTGAGGACTGGGACGGCGACGCACCCTGGATCGACGAACCGGTGGCCGGCGATGGCGATCCGAAACCTGATTTCCACGAGACGAGGAAAGCTCCCTCGGGGCGATTCCAGGCCCGAGGAAGCTGGTGGCGGAGCCTGAACTTCGGTCTCAGGCGTCGCTACCAGGCCAACTCTGAGGCAGAAGTCTCGATGTTCCGTGATTATGACAATGACCGCGAGTGGTACGAGGATGACGGCGTTGTGGCTGCCTCCGACGGCGAGTTGGGGTTCGTCGGCAACGGCGCCGCCGACCATGACTGGGAGCGCATCGAGATCGAGATCGACCCCGGCGGCAATGACAACCTCGCCTTTGGGGACGAGACCCCTGACCTGTTCTTCGCCTCGACCGAGGAAAGCTGGCTCCAGGACGAACGGGCGTTTCCCGCGCCGCAGCCGATAGAATGGCATGAAACCAGAACCCGGTTGCTCCAGCAGGCCCAGGCTCCGGAAATCACCGACCGTGAGTCGATCATGCCCACGACCGATCACGTCCGGCGCGAACGTCGCCAGCCAGCGTTTCATGAAACGGTCGATGCTCAACCGAGCGATCCGCCGACCGCCGCGCGATCCGTTTCCACACCCTTTTCGCTGACCGAACCATCCGGCATGGATGCGTTCCGCGAGGCGCTTTTTGGCGGAAATGGCGTATCCGCCGCCGGGACGACGGATGCGCCCTTCCCCCCAACAGACGACCCAGCCCCTGGACGCACCAATCCAGGGCCGGATCGGATGCAGACCTCGAACCGGAACGATGCGGGCCGCTCGCCGACGGCGAAAGGCGTCACATTGGACCGCGGTGGACGAGCGACCCGTGGCCAATCGGCTTCCTCCGCCCACGGATTCGATCCGGATTTCGACATTCCCGTGGCGTACGACGACGAGGACGACGGTGCCGGTCACCGGTTCGAAGTCGCATCGCAAATCACCAAATCGTGCAGGACGTGCCAGTCGTTCCGGGCGGGAGACAACGGGGAACGCGGCTGGTGCACGAACGCCTACGCCAAGACGCACCGGCAAATGGTCAACATCGATGATTTAGCCTGCCGGTCATCGATCGGCGACTGGTGGATTGCGGCGGACGCGGCCTGGATTCCGCCAGCCTCCATGATTCACCCGGAAACGCCGCGGACGGATCGGCTGGCCGACGGCGCCAAATCGGACGAGCGGTTGGGGGTGCGCCAAAGCTGGCGTGTACGTACGAGCAAAGTAGGCTAGACGCCGTCATTCAGCGGTTGGGGAGGGTGACAGGGGGTACACTTCGAAAATCGAATCGTGTGCTGTAGAGGGACCACGATTCGAACGGGAACCACCAAAACACGGGCGCTGGCATCGCCACCATTTCATTCCCACCCCCGCGACGCCAGCCAATCAATTCAACCCACATGCATGTCCGACCCGCAAACGGGTTCAACAGGAACGATCCATGGCCGGATTTGGAGAGACGCTCCATCAGGCGAGGGCCCATCTGGGCGTCACGCTGAAGGAAGCCGAACAGGCAACCCGCATCAATCGCCATCACCTGGCGGCGCTTGAAGAGGAAAATTTCAGCGCGCTCCCGCCCCTGATCTACCAGCGGGGCATTGTCCGCAATTACGCCACGTTCCTCCAGCTGGATCCGAGCAAGCTCCTGGTCATGTTCGAAGAGGCGCATGGGTCAGGCGGCAAGATGGCCCCCGCCAGCGTGGCCGCGGTGCCGCCGATCGACATGCCGAGCCACTGGGCCCCCAACTTCGCGATCATCGCCTTCTCCGTCGTACTCAGCGCGATCGTGTTCGCCTGGGTTTACAGCGCCTTCGTTGCCCAACCGGAAACCGAAACCACGCCGACCGTTCCGGCGGCGACCGCGACCCCCTTCGAAACCGATATCCCGGTGCCGACCCAGGCGGCGACCCAGCCGCCGCCCACCATCGAGCCAACCCAGGCGCCGACTCCCACCCAGGCCACCACTTCGGGCGCCCGTGAGATTACCAGCGAGGATCCGGAAACCCAGGTTCGGGGCGGCGACAACCAGCTTGCCGGCGACACCGGGCCGCCGGTCGAAAACGAGACCGAGCAGGCGCCTCCCGTTTCGGAGGGCGAGGCTGAACTGGAGCCTACCGCCGAACCGGAACCGACCCAGGAGCCGGAACCGGCGCTGGACGAGTCAGAGCTCACCAGCATCAACGTGACGGCGTCGAGCGGGATCTACGTGACGGTCACGGTCGATGGCGAGGTGCAGTTCGACGGCAACCTGGCGGCTGGCGAATCGACCGGCTTCCTCACCGGCAACACGTTCGAGGTCTACACCAGTTCGGGCGTGAGCACGACCTTCACCGACGCCTGCGGAGCAGAGTTCATGATGGGATACGATTCGGGCGAAGCGGTCTACCCGCTGCAAAAAGACGAGGATTCCTGCGCGCCGGTCGAGTAGCGGCCGCATGAATCACAGCGAACGCAACAGCGCCCGGAACCAGAGCGGTTCCGGGCGCTTTCCATTGACGAACGAGTAACGTATCGCGTTTCAATCCGTCGGCGGCACGACGATCCGTACGGCGCCGGGATCGATCGTGAATCGCAGTGGCGTCGTCCCGAACACGTCACCATCGAGCTGGGCAGCGATCGGCGGCTCGGCGGTGATCTCGACATCTCGCGTCGTAAAGGCCGTGACGAAGGGCGAGTCGCTCATCTGGCGCACGGCCATCCGGGCCAGCACGCGGGCGAGCTCGACCGGATTGGTGGCGGTGACCACCAGCACGTCGAGATTGCCGTCGTCGAACCGGATCCGCGTATCCAGCTGCAACATGGGCGCGATGATCGACGGCCCGTTGGCGACGAGCACCAGGGGCGACTTCACATCCTGGAGACAGCGCTCCGCCGAGCGGACGGTGAAGCGCGCGAGCGGGCGTCCCAACGCTTCGATCGCCGCCGGCAGGTAGGCGATCCAGCCAAGCTTCCGCTTGAGGGCCGGGCTGGCGAGGTCGAAGAGCAGGCTGTCGACCCCTGCTCCGGCCATGTGCAGGAAAATCCGGTCGCCGCTGACGCCGGCGTCGATCTTCCGCACGGCGTGACGTCCGAACAGCAGGCGGGAAGCCAGGAACGCATTCGTGGGGATGCCCAGCTCCCGGGCCGTGATGTTGGTGGAGCCGCCGGGGATGATGCCGACCGGGATTTTCGCCTCGCGCGCGGCTCCGGCGACTTCGGCCACCGTGCCGTCGCCCCCGACCGCAATCAGCAGGTCGGCCGATTGGCCGTGTTCGCGCGCCAGGTCGGCGGCGTGACCAGCGTATCCGGTCTCGAAGATATCCAGGCGGGTCGAGGCCGGCGCCGCCGCACGGAGCAGTTCCCGGATCCGCGACACATTCCCCCTGGTCGAGGGGTTGACGATCGCCACGGCACGGGAGG
>JBGTNF010000514.1:0-2902 GCA_041743205.1 Thermomicrobiales bacterium
GGACGCAGGTAGTCGTCCCGAAAGGCGTTCCGGAAGAGCCAGGTTCCGCATGAGGCAGCTCCAACCCGTAGCCGGTTATCGATGAACATTGCGTACGCCGCCAGCAGACCACCGGCCGAGTGGCCGACCACCCCGATTCGGTCGGCATCCACGTTCGGCATGGCGCCGAGCACGTCTACCGCGCGCGACACCTCGAACAGTTCCTGGGCCAGCATCGACCATCCGTCGAACAGGAGTTTGTTGGCGAGCGCGCCCTTGAAAAGGTCCTCGGTGAGGTCGGCGCCACCATAGTCACCGTTCGAGCGCTGGATGCTGAACTCCTTGAAGGTGTCCCGATGACTGGAACGCGCGAGGCTGCGACTCTCGAACCCGAACCGGTCCGGGCAAATGACCACGTAGCCTCGCTCGCACAACTCCTTGCCGTAGCAGAGGTCCGGGCTGCCGCCCAGGCCAGCAACCTCGCTCTTGCCGAATTGGTACGGTCGCACTCCGCCATCCTGGTGAATGGCCACGATGGCGGCCCGACTCGTCTTGGCAGGCGACGTCGGCGTGAGCAGGAACGCTTCGATCCGCTCGCCACGCGTCGTCTGCAACGTGACGAGTTGACGAAGGATTCCCATCTCCTCGACCTCGCTCATCATTTCGAGGTCGAGGGCTGGCCGTTCAGGAAACCCACCGATCAGGGACATGAACTGGTCACGTTTTGCCAGGTCCACGGGTAAACCTCCGATTGGATACCTCATGCCGAGCGCGGCGCCAAGGTCGCACCGAGCGAAGTCGAGGGGTCTCGGAGTTTACCCTGAGCGTCGCGCCGCTTCACTCGCTGCGGCGAACAAGAGATGTCTCGACTTCGCTCGACATGACGTGGGGTGGGCGCTCGACATGAGGTGGCGACGGAATCCCGCTCCCGGCCACCGCGCTTCAATCGGTCGCCACGTCATCGTCCGCATCGTCGTCGTAGTGGCCGTGCCAGAGCTTCTGCATCTCCAGCGACGTTTCGAGCAGGTCGGCCAGGGCTCCCTGGGCCACCACCCGGCCGCCGTCGAGCACGATGATCCGGTCCGCCTGCTGCAGCGCCGGGCGGCGGTGGGAAACCACCAGCGACGTCAAGCCCGGCCGTGCGGAAAGCCGGTCCCAGAGGATGCGCTCGGTATCGACGTCGAGGGCGCTGGAGAGATCGTCGAGGATGTAGAGTTCGGCTGGGCGGACGAACATCCGGGCCGTGGCGCTCCGTTGCACCTGCCCCCCGGAGAGCTTGACGCCGCGGACGCCAACCCGCGTTTCCAGGCCGTCCTCCAGCGTCTCGACGTCGTCTTCCATCACCGCCGCGCGCAGGGCGGCGGGGAGATCGACCGCGTCTTCCGGCAACCCGAGCAGGATGTTGTTGCGCAGCGATTCGCTGAAAAGGCGCGGAGCCTGCGAGGTGTAGGCGCTGCGCGGCGGCACGAAGAACGTGTCCGGCGATTCGACGACGCGGCCGTTCCAGCGGACCTCTCCGGAATCCGGCGGCAGCAACCCCTGCAACGCCCGGACCAGCGTCGATTTGCCCGAACCGATCCGCCCCGTGATCACGGTCATCGTGCCGCGCTCGATCGCGAACGAGATGTCCTCGATGCCGCGGCCGGTTTCCGGATAGCGGTAGCCGAGCCCGGTCACCGTCAACGTCTCCAGCGCGTCGTTGCCGATCGCTGGCGCCGGGGGCAGGTCGGGGTACGGCCCGTGCAGGTAGACCGGGCCGTGGCGGGTCAGGTCTGCCGCCGGCACGTTCTGCATCAGGGCAGTCAGGCGATCGACCGAGACCCCGATCTGCCGCCACTGCGTGAGGTAGTGCCCCACGAACCCCGCCGCCACGGCCAGGCCGCCGAGGTAGGAAACGAACAACGCGAAGTCGCCCACGGTGAACGCGCCGTCCCGGATCTTGCCCGCCGCCAGGAGCAGGATCAGGCCGGTGCCGATGTTGGCGAGGTTGGTGGAGACGGATTCCAGGAACTCGTTGAAGACCTTGTCGTTCAGCGTCGCCCGCCGCCGGGCGTCGTTGACCCTCCGGAAGTGGTTGACCACCCTCACCTCGGCGCCCGCCGCCTTGACCGCCGTGACCGCGCCGAACATGTCGCCCAGCAGCCCGGTGACATTGCCGATCGCCTCCTGGTTGGCTTTCCGGAACCGTTCGATCCGTTTCCCGGCCTGGGAGACGAGGGCGACGATCGCCAGCAGCGGCAGGAAGACGCCGACCGTCAGCCAGGGGTCGATCCGGCTCAGGATGAAGAGCGACAGCGACAGCATCGCGAGCTGGCCGATCGGGTCGAACGACCAGCACAGGAACATCCCGATCGCCTGCACGTCGTCGCGGAAGCGGCTGATCGCCTCGCCGGAGGAGACCGGCACCGAACGCGCGCCGGGGTGGGTCAGGATGCGCTGGAAGACGTTCTTCCGCAGCAGCGCGCCGATCACCGCCTGGAAGATCGGTTCCGCCGCCCCGAGCATCATCGAGGTCGAGCGCGCCGCGCCAATCGCCACCAGTAGGCCGAGGAAGGTCCAGCTGTTGGCTCCCGCCGCGGCGTTGCCCGAGAGGTCGTTGAAGAAGCGCTGGATCACCAGGCCAGGAACCAGCGGCAGGATGTAGGCGGTCATGATCACGCTGAAACCGGTCAGGAAGAAGAGCCACTTGTGGAACGCGGCCAGCGAGGTGATCAGTTTCAGGGGACTCAGGGCCGGACCTCCGCGCCCACCAGGTCGTGCCCGCTGCGGAGCATTTCCGCGAAGCGCGACGTGGGATCGGCCGCCAGCGTCGCCCGGTCGCCGTGCTCCACTACCTGGCCGTCGGCCATCACCAGCACCTCGCCGGCGCGCTCGATCGTGGCCAGGCGGTGGGCGATCACGATCGCCGTCCGGCCTTCGAACA
>JBGTNF010000515.1:0-3370 GCA_041743205.1 Thermomicrobiales bacterium
GCTTCCTCGCCTCGCCGCAACCCGCCGCCGAGTCCGGGCTGCAGGCATCGCGCCGCGCAACGCTGATCGCCGGCCTCACCGAACGGGAGCGGGAGGTGCTCGTGATGGTCGCCCGCGGTCTCTCCAACGACGAGATCGGCGAAGCGCTCTCGATCTCGTCGTTCACCGTCAAGACCCACGTTAACCGGGCGATGGTGAAACTCGACGCGCACGACCGGGCCCAGCTCGTCGTCTTTGCGTATCAGGCGAAACTACTCCAGCCAGACTAGCGGGACACGAAGCAAACACCGCATCGGGACGACGACGCCAGCCCGGCCGGGACCGAAGATGGACAGGTCATCAGTTGGCTGTTCGACTTCACCGAAAGGCTCGCGTCATGATCATCGTTGACACCATCACCAAACGGTACGGGGACAAGGTCGCCGTCGATTCGCTCAGTTTCACCGTTCAGCCCGGCGTCATCACCGGGTTCCTGGGACCCAACGGCGCCGGCAAATCCACCACGATGCGCGTGATCATGGGGCTCGACAGCCCCACCTCTGGCCACGCCACGGTCAACGGCAAATCGCTCGCCCAGCACCGGGCGCCGCTGCACGAGGTCGGCGCGCTGCTGGAAGCCAGGGCTATCCACCCGGGCCGCTCGGCTTACGACCACCTTGCCGCCATGGCGGCGACCAACGGGATTCCCGATCGCCGGGTCCACGAGGTCCTCGACATCGTTGGCCTGACATCGGTCGCGAAGAAACGGGCGGGCACCTTCTCGCTCGGCATGGGCCAACGCCTCGGCATCGCCGGCGCCCTGCTCGGGGACCCCGACACCGTCATCCTCGATGAGCCGGTCAATGGCCTCGACCCCGAAGGCATCGTCTGGATCCGGAACCTGCTCAAGGATCTCGCCGACCAGGGCCGGACGGTCTTCGTCTCGTCCCACCTCATCTCCGAGATGGGCCTGATGGCCGAGCACCTGATCGTGGTGGGCCGGGGCCGGCTGATCGCGGACACCACCGTCGACGAGCTCCGGCGGATGGACGACGACAAGAGCGTCGAGGTCGACACCCCCAATCCGCCGGAGCTCACCCGGGTCCTGCTGGGGGACGGCGTCTCGATCGACACGACCGACCAGCCCAACGTCCTGTGGGTGCGGGGCCTGCCGGCGGCGGCGATCGGCGACCGGGCGTTCGCGGCGGGCATCCCGCTCCACTCATTGATTCCCCGCGAAGCCTCGCTCGAGGAAGCCTTCATGAAGCTCACGCACGATTCCGTCGAGTACCAGCCCGTCGCGGCCTGACCGCCGCCCGTTCCCACCGCACGTCAGCCCGGCCTTGCCGCGGCCCCAAGGAGATCGATCATGGCTACCTTCATTGCCGAACCCACGGTTCCACGTTCCGCCCGCGCCATCGACCCGGTGACCAAGGTCGCCGGGCGGATGGATACGAAATCCCTGGCCGTTACTTTCCCCCGCGTGATCCGGTCCGAATGGGTGAAGTTCCGCAGTCTCCAGTCCAACTGGATCACCATGCTCTCGGCCGCCATCCTGATGCTCGTCGTCGGCGGGATCTCGGCGACGTTCCTGAGCGACACGGTCGCGGGCGGCGACGGCTGGGCCGACACAACCGACCCGACGACCACCAGTCTCAGCGGCATGATGCTCGCCCAGATCATTGTCGGCATCGTGGGCGTCCTTGCGATCACGAGCGAGTTCGCCAACGGCATGATCCGCGCCAGCTTCGCGGCCGTGCCGAAACGGCTCCCGGTCCTCTGGGCCAAAGTGGTCGTGGTCGCCGGCGTCACCTTCGCGGTCATGCTGCCGACGATGGTCGCCGCCTTCTTCCTCGGCCAGGTGATCATCGGCGGCGAGCTCAACGCGGGGCTCGGGGACGATGGGGTCCTGCGGGCGGTGATCGGCTCGGCCGGCTACGTGACCGCCATCGCCCTGCTCGGTCTCGCCATGGGCTCCATCCTCCGGCAGTCGGCGGCGGCGATCGGCGTCGTCTTCACCCTCCTCCTGATTGCGCCGGGCCTGCTCGGCCTGGTCCTGCCCACCTCGATCGAGGACGCCACGCTCAAGTACCTGCCCTCGAACGCGGGCCAGGCGGTGACCTGGATCGGCACCAGCGACGGGCTGCTCTCGCCGGCCGTGGGCGCCCTGGTCGTCCTGGGTTGGGTCGCCGCGTTCCTGGGCATCGCCGCGGTGCTCCTCAAGCGACGCGATGCGTAGACACCGGCGGCTGCCGTCAGGCAGCGCCCCTGACATCCAGTCTCCACCGTACGTGATCCGGCCCGGGGTTCAAACCTCGGGCCGGATCGCGTGGGCTGCGCCACGGACAGGTCCCCTGGGCCCGTATGTCCTCAGCGGCAAGTGGGGCGCCATTGGCCGGTCGCAAGTGGCGGTGGTCGCCCATGGGAACCGGCCAGGCGCCATTCGACTGCGCAGGGAACGGTTCGTGGCAAAATGACTGCGTGTCCCCGGTGTTGCCGGCAATGTCACATGTCAAGGGAACGACGAACAGGAGCCAATACATGGATGGCAATGAGGCGCGACGAACCCCTGAGACCCGCGGGGGACGGCTCTATCCAATGGATGCGATCATCGCCCACATCGACGACGGCGATCAGGCCGCCGCCGCAGAGATCGCGCTCCGTGACGCTGGCTGGGAGCGTGACGACGTCATTACCGCATCGGGCGAGGAGGTCCTCCAGGTGTCCGGCGCCGCCCAGGCGGACCGGGGGTTCCTGCAACGGATCGCCGCCGCCTTCCCTTCGGAGGAAGCCGACATCGAGAACGAGTACAAGGATGCCGCCGCCCGCGGCGTTTGGGCGATGATGGTCAAGGCGAGGACGGATGACCGACGCGTGGCAGCGACATCGATCCTCAAGGCCCACGGCGCCTATGGCCTGCGCCATTACGGCAAACGCGTAATTACCGACATCTGACGGGAGACATGCAAGCCAACGCTTCCTTCCCATCCGGGATGTCCGTGCCGGCCGCGGACCGAGTGTTTGGCGCGCCTCGGCCCCTCGGTCGAGATCGCCCTCCTGCTCTGGCGGCTTGTGCATCATGCACGAGGTTGCCGGGTGCGCCTGTGGCGCCTGGCCCTGTGCAATTCACCCGCGTGGCGCGCATACTCGTCACCCTACGGTGACGCCACGCGGGTTTTGTGCAATTCGCTCGTTGCGCTATGGCCGGGAGGGACAACGTGCTGGAATCGACGCACAAGGTTCGCACGGGCGACTCTCGCGGATCGGGCGGTCCCGGCGGCCCGTTGGCCGAGGGCTACCGAACGGACGGCTTCTACGACGAAGTTTTCCAGGACACGATGGCCGGGCTCGCGCCGCGGCCGCATTACCAGGCCCTGGTCGCCCACCTCGC
>JBGTNF010000516.1:0-8208 GCA_041743205.1 Thermomicrobiales bacterium
CTGCCGCTCAAAAAAAGACGCTGATCGCCACCGAACGCGACGAGACCGCCCGCGCCGCCTGGCGGGACGACATGGCCGACGTCGATGCCGAGACCGTCGTGTTTCTCGATGAAACCAGCACCCAGACGGTCATGACCCGCGCCCGCGGCCGGGCCCCGCGCGGCGAACGGGTGATTGGCGCGGTCCCCCGCAACCACGGCCCAAACATCACTTGCCTCGTCGCGCTCGGCCCCACCGGGACGCACGCTCCGTGCGTCTTCGAAGGCGCCGTCACCAGCGAGCTGTTCGTGAAATGGCTGCGGGAGTGGCTGGTCCCGACCCTTACGCCGGGCACCACCGTCGTCCTCGACAACCTCGCCGTGCATCGCAACGCCGATGTCCGGCCGGCGGTCGAGGACGCTGGCTGCCACCTCCGCTACCTGCCGCCGTACTCCCCGGACTTCAACCCGATCGAGCTGGCGTTCAGCAAGCTCAAGACCCATTTACGCGGGGTGGCGGCGCGGTCGTACGAGACGGTGCTGACGGCGATCGGGAGCGGCCTCGACCGGATCACCCCCGCCGATATCCGGGGCTACTACGACCATTGCGGCTTCCCCCTCCCCGAGCCGGACGAGCAACCATCATGAGAACCGCTCTAGGGCGCCGGAATTGGGCAGGCACGCTCCGCTCGGGGGTGTACCATTTCCCCAGAACGACGATGTTTGTATTGGGCGGCTGGCCCAACCTCGATGCCTTCACGCACGACGATGAATGGACACACGCATGGCGCAGGCGAAATCACGCAACTCCCGCAAGGCGAGCGAGCGGAACGGTTCCTCCACGCTCGATTCCGGCGCTGCCGCCTCGGACCTTGGCGCCGCTGGTGACCTGGGCTCGGCGGGAACAAGCGGTCTCGACTATGCAGTAGATGACGAAGGCCTCGATTATCGTCGGCGGTATCGTGGTCTGATCGGCGTCGCCAGCAAAGTGCCCATCCGCGACCGCTCCGTGCTGTCCCTCGTCTACACCCCCGGCGTCGCTGAAGCCTGCCTGGCAATCAAGGACGATCCGTTGCGATCGTACGACCTCACCTGCCGGGGAAACACCGTTGCGATCGTCACCGATGGGTCGGACATCTTCGGCCGCGAAACGGGCCCTCCGGAGGCCGCGATCCCGCTGGCCGAAGCCAAGAGCGTCATCTTCAAAACGTTCGCCGGAATCGACGCCTTCCCGATCTGCCTCTCCACCAACGATGTGGGCGAGATCGTGGAAACCGGCGTCTCGATTTCCCCAACCTTCGGCGCGATCTGCCTGGACGATATTTCGTCGCCGCGGGCGTTCACCATCGCCGACAACCTGGACAAGGCCGCCGACATCCCGGTCTTTTCCAACCAGCACCACGGGACCGCGATCCTCGTCCTCGGCGCCTTGCACAACGCACTCAAGATCACGGGCAAGAACCTCGATGAAGTAAGCGTCGTGCTGAGCGGGGCGGGCATCGCCGGGATCGGGGTGGCCCGGCTGCTGACGCGGGCCGGCGTCAAGAACCTGGTCGTCTGCGACCGGGCCGGCGCCATCCACCGCTACCGCCCCGAGCGCATGAACTGGGCCAAGGCCTACGTCGCCAAGGAAACCAACCTCGACCAGCGGACCGGATCACTGTCCGAGATGCTGAAAGGCGCCGACGTCTTCATCGGGCTCTCCAGCGGCGACATCGTCACGGATGACATGGTGCGCAGCATGGCGCCCAACCCGATCGTTTTCGCCCTGGCTGTCCCAAGCCCCGAAATCCAGCCGGAGGCGGCCCGCGCCGGCGGGGCCCAGGTGGTCGCCACCGGCCGCTCCGACTTCCCGAACGTGATGGATGTCTCGCTGGTTTTCCCTGGCTTCTTCCGGGGCCTGCTCGACAGCGGGGCCCGCAACATCCGGCTTCGCATGATGCTTGGGGCGGCCCGCGCCCTGGCCGACATGGTGCCCGAGCCTGAGCTGCACGCGGACAACATCGTGCCCAAAATCTTCGACTTTCGCGTGGCCCCGGCGATCGCCGCAGCCGTGGTCCGCGGCGCGATCGAGGCGGGCGAGGCCTCCCGCGAGGTGTCGGCCGAGGATGTCGCCGCCCGAACCCTGCGCTACGTCTACGAAGGACGCCTCCAACCGGCCCGCTCCAGCGTGCGCAAGGAAGACCGCAGCCTCCGCGAGGAAGCGATCGACCTGCGGGAGCGCCACGGCGGGATCCTGGAAATCCGCAGCAAGATCCCCATTCGCGATCATCACATCCTGAACACGCTCTACGTGCCGCCTCGGGCGCTGGTGCCGTCGCACGTGATCCGGGACAATCCGGCCGCGGTCATGGAACTCACGGCCAAGGCCAACCTCGTCGCCATCGTGACCGATGGCTCCGCCGTGCTCGGTCTCGGGGATATCGGTCCGCAGGCCGCGCTGCCGGTGATGGAAGGCAAGGCCGTGCTGTTCCAGACGCTGGCCGGCGTGGAGGCGTTCCCGATCTGCCTGGCGTCCCGCGACCCCGACGAGATCGTGCGGATCGTGACCGCCATCTCCCCGTCGTTCGGCGGCGTCAACCTGGAGGATATCGCCGCACCACGCTGCTTCGAAATCGAACGAAAGTTGCGGGACGCCCTCGACATGCCCGTGTTTCACGATGACCAGCACGGCACTGCTATCGTGGTCCTCGCCGCGCTGGTCAACGCCGCCAAACTGCGCAATTGCGGACTTAATGAGCTGCGGATCGTGATCAACGGCGCCGGCGCGGCCGGGATCGCCGTCGCCAAGCTGCTCAACGCCGTCGGCGCCGCCGACATCGTGCTCTGCGATCGGTCGGGCGCGATCCATGTCGACCGGAGCGAGCGGATGGACGCTTCGAAACGCGCCATCGCCGAAATCACCAACCACGAGCGACGGAGCGGTTTCCTGGCCGACGTGTTGCCGGGCGCCGACGTCTTCGTCGGGCTCTCGGCGCCCGGCACGTTGAGCCCGGACATGATCCGGACGATGGCCCCGGCGCCGATGATCTTCGCGCTGGCCAACCCGACGCCGGAAATCACGCCGGACCTGGCCCGCGGCGCCGGCGCGTTCGCCATCGCCACCGGGCGCAGCGATTTCCCGAACCAGGTCAACAACTCGCTGGCGTTCCCCGGCGTGTTCCGCGGCGCGCTCGATGTCCGGGCCACTGCGATCAGCGACGACATGAAGATCGCCGCCGCCCACGCGATCGCGGAACTGGTGACGCCGGACAAGCTCACGCCCGAATTCCTGATCCCGGACAGCCTCGACCTCCGGGTGGCGCCACGCGTCGCCGCCGCGGTCGCCCGGGCCGCCCAGGCGTCCGGGCTGGCGAGGGAATCGACCGATCCGGCCGAGATCGAGATGCGGTGCCGCGACCTGGTCTACGAAGGCACGATCGCCCTTTGACCCACCTGGGCGGAGAGCGCCGTCCGGCCTCGAGCCAACCGGCTACACTGGCTGCCACTATGCGCGCTGCACACCTCATCCGTATCGAACGGGTGTAACACCACCGGCGGGAAATGCCCCACCGGCGGAAAGGACATCGAGTGTCGGATCAGGTTCAATCGGCAACCAGCAGCGGTCAGCGCGGGAACGATGGCGCCTTCGCCTGGCATCCGGTTTACGCCGGTCGGTCGTTCACGGACGTTCGTGACGAACTGGCGCGTGACATCGCCCGCGACCAACGCTCGTACAAGCTGGCGATGGACGGCGCGGAGGGCGCGGAGCACGATTCGCTGACGGCTATCGTGGAGCTCGAGCGCCGCTGGAGCACCTACGAATTCGACTGGGCCGAAACCGACCCGGAGCAGTTGGCGGACCGGATCCTGAAATTCGAGCAGGCGTGCGAACGCCGCCGGGAGACGATGTCGTTCGCTGATTACCGCGCGAGCGGGGCGCTGGTGGCTGCCGACAAGCCGAGCGCGCCGGAACCGACGCGCTCGTTGCCCATCATGCAGATTGGCGGCGCGATCCTCGCGGTTCTCATTATTTTCTTCATCATCGCCATCTTCGCATGATCAGCAATGACGGTTTACCTGCGGAGCGTCCGCTCGGTCACACCCGGTCGGCGCCTGCAAACCCCTGAGGACCATGGATCTCGCTCCAACCTGTCGTGCCCTGAGATGCGGACTCAATCGACCTTGACGTGCCACCCGGGCGAGGCCGGGTGGTCCGGTCGCGAGGTCTTGGCGAGGTACAGCGACGAATCGGCTTCCCGGAGCAGCGCCATCGGCGCCCATTCCTCATCGGCCAACGCCGCGGTCGTGGCGGCGCCAATGCTGGCCCGGATCGTCACCTGACCCGAGCCGATATCGATGGGCTCGGCAAGTGCGCCGAGGATGCGTGTGACGATCGTGTCTTCCAGTTCCGGCGAGGATTGTTCGATGACGACGATGAACTCATCGCCGCCCCACCGGGCCACGATCCCCGATGTCCCCACGGATGCGGCCAGCCGCCCGGCCGCCACCAGCAGCGCCTCGTCGCCCGCCTCATGACCATAGGTGTCATTCACCTGCTTGAAATCATCGAGATCGATGTAGAGCACGCTGAGCGTCGCGCCGGAAGGACCAGCCTGTTGCAACGCCCGTTCCAGGCGCTCCAGCATCCCACGACGATTGAGCAGGTTGGTAAGCGGATCGAAGAGGGCTTGCTGGGCCAGCAACTGCTCCACCAGCTTGCGGTCCGACACATCCCGGGCCTGGAACGAATAGCCTTCGACCTCGGGTACATCGGTCAGGTTGGCGGCGGTGACTTCGAACCAGCGCCATTGCCCATCGCGCCGATTCAGCCGCAGTTCCATCCGCGTCGTGTGACGAGGCCGATTCGCCAATTCGGTGTGCAGGTCCCGGAACCGTTCCTGATCGACCTTCAGCACCAGATCGGTGATCAGGCTGCCAACCAACGCTTCGGGGTCGATGCCGAGGGTGCGTTCCGTCGAGGGACTGGCGTAGCGAATGACGTTGTCGACCCCGGCGATGAACGTGGGATCGACCGACAGTTGGGCAAGGTACCGAAATCGTTTGTCGGCTCGTTGCCAATGCGTTTCCCGTTCGCGATTTTCATCGAGAGGCACGAAAGTGCAGATCAGGTGCTGCGGCCGGCCCTCGGCGTTGCGAACCACCCAGTTGGTCATTTCGCACCACACCGTGCGGCCATCCTTGTGCCGCCAGGCGGTCTCCCGGCAAAACGAACGGATCGTGCCGGCCATCAGCTCCACGCCCTTGTCAAAGTCGTCTTCAGGGGTCTCGGAGGTGTACACCTGATCGTTGGGCAGGTGGTCGAACTCGGCGAGACTGTAGCCAAACATGTCGACGAGGCCCTGGTTTCCAGCCAGCAAATCTCCGTTGACGGCGTGAAACACCGCCACGCCGTAGGGCGACTGCGCCACCAGCGCCTCGTACCACCCCGCATCCAGGGCATATGCCGCCTCAGGTGCAATCGGCGCTCGAGCCGCGACCGCGCGTTCGGTTTCGTCGGCGGAACGCGCGTACCCCCACAGCACTTCGGTGATCATCCGTTGCACCGCCGGTCCGATCGTCGCCGCCAGATGTGGCGGAAGCTCGTCGATCAAGGTGCGGGTCAGCACCAGCCGCAGCGCGGTCAGCGCCGCGATCGAGCCGCCGCAAATGCCGGCGAAGTCGCCGCCGACATCTCGGATATACATGTGCGAATCGGTATCCAGATACGCTGACTGGATCAGGATCTGCAATCGGCCATGCACGAATGCGCGGACGCTGACGGGACGCTCCTGAGTCGTGGCGTGCGCGATCAACACCGATTCCACGGCCCCGACGATTGCCTCGTAGCGAATCGCGTACCAGGCGTTGGCCTGTTCCCGCGGTTCGACGAAGTCGAATTCCGCCGTGGTATCCCCGGCCACTCGTTCCATACCCTGTTCCCTGAAAGATGGTCACCCGTCCGCAAGATGACTCCGGGCAATCGCAATGGCGGCCAGTCCGCCTGATCGCCGCGGTTCGCGCTGGTGAATGGTGACCCGTGACATCAGTATCGCTGGTTGTCAACCGTTTTGGTATAACCAATAGCGACATCGTGGCGACAGCCAATCGGGTCATGTCCGTGCGTCCAGCCGTACGGTCCGGAACCGGGCGGCCGTAGCCCCCTCCGGCCTCGCCACAAGGATGATTGCGGCGACCACGCAGGCCATGCCAACCACATGGGACCAGCCGATACGTTCGCCCAGCACCAGCGCCGAACAGATGATGGCGCTGATCGGGGTTAGGCCGGTGTAGACGGCCGCCGAGCTGGCGGGAATCGTCTTGAGCCCGGTGAACCAGAGGAAGAAGGCGCCGATCATGACGGGGCCGGCCGACCACGACAGGGCGATCCAGCCGCTGGCCGAGACGGACCCGAAGTCGAACCCTGGCCTTTGCCACAGCGCGGCCGGCACGAGCATGAGGGAGCCGTAGACGCACACCAGGAAGCAATTGGCGATGGGCGTGACGCGGCCCACCAACGCCTTGCCGCAAATCGTGAAGAGCGCCTGGCCGACCACGGCGCCCATCACCAGCACGCCGCCCAGCACCGGCCCCGACGCGCTGGCCGATCCGCCGTCGCCTCCGGCGACATTGACGATGAGCAATCCCCCCATCGCCAGGCCGATGCCCGCCACCGTCAGCCGGGAGACGCGTTCGCCAAGGATCATCGAGAGAAAGGCGATCCAGGCCGGCACGGTGCTGGTAATGATCCCGCTGGCCGCCGCCGTGGTGCGGTCGACGCCAGCCAGCATCAGGGCGTTGAAGATCACCACTCCAGTGACGGTTTGGAGCAGGATGATGCCGTGGTCCCGCCGCGCGACCCGAGGCAACCGACCCTCGACGACCAGGACGATCAACAGCATGACCAGCGTGGCGCTGACCTGCCGGATGCCAAGCCCCAGGAAGATCGGAAATTGCTCGACCATCAATTTTGCGGACACGACCGCTGTTCCCACCAGGGCGGAAGCCAGGGCGAGCGAGCACCGCGCGGCCACAACGGATGGACGGCCTGTCGACGTGTCTATCGGTCCACCTTCTCTCAAGTCCGCCGTCCGCCGGCGGCTTCGCTTGCGATTTCGGGGATGCCTTCGACAGCGCGGTTCAGGCAGGCAATCGGCGCAGTATGCCACGCTGGGGAAAGAGCGGCGAGGGGTACACTGCCCGGAGTGAAGCAACGTCGACTGGGAGGTGTGTGTGGCGGAAGATGTTCGGCGATCCATGAGCGAGCGGATCCTGGGAATAGCGGAGTGGCGTCGGGAGCGCGAGCGCCAGGATCTCTACGGTCACGGCCCGGAAGTCGCCGTACGCAGCCGTCGCTCGGCGGCAGGCCTGACCGACCTTGCGACGTACATCCTGGCCCTGCCGCCGGACGACGAACGGCTCATTAGCCTGACTGTCGTCGCGTTCTACGGCGCCCAGTTCGATCCGGGCGCCACGATGCTGCACGAGCTGGGACGCTTCCGTTTCCACGATCCGGATGTAAGCCTGGACGGCTTCGTGGATCGGATGGTCGTCCTCGCCGAACTGGACCACAGCGAACGCGATCACCTCGGCGGGCCGCAGGTGCCCGGCGACAATCCCTGGCGACCCGGCTGGCTGCCCGACGAGGAGGAGGACAACTGGTGAAGCCAGGCGGATTCGATGGACTGTCCACGCTGAACTGACGTAGAGCGACCGGCAATAGGCGACAGGCAGGCACGGCACCGAGCATCATGGCGGTGGTTAACGTCGCTGTGATCTTCGGAGGAACCCGTGCCTGCCGTGCCAGTATCGCTGATGGAGCCCATCTGGGCAGAGTTCGCCGAGCTCTTGCCCGACCGTCCACTGGTGGACCCAACGCATCCCCTCGGCTGCCACCGGCGTCGGGTGCCGGACCGGCTGGTGTTCGACCACGTCGTGGCCGCCTTGGTGCATGGTTCCGGCGACGAGCGAATCGCCTCACCGGGCTGTTCGGATCGGACGATTCGACGCCGGATGCACGACTGGGCCGCGGCCGGCATGACCCAGCGGCTCCACGCGCTGGTGCTGGCGCACGATGACCGGATGATCGGGCTGGAGCTGGACGATGTGGCCGTCGACGGCTGCATCACGAACGCGCCGAGTGGCGGCGAGACGGCGGGAAGAAGCCCGGTGGATCGGGACAAACAGGGGCTCAAGCGCTCGACCCTGACCGACGCCACCGGCGTGCCGCTGCATCTGGTCGCCACCGGGG
>JBGTNF010000517.1:0-3178 GCA_041743205.1 Thermomicrobiales bacterium
GGCGACCTCCGGCGCGCGGGCGATCTGGAGGCCGCGAAGCGGGCGATACCCACAGCCCTGATGCGCGAGCTGGTGGTGGCGGGGACGGTCGATGAGGTCCGCGCGCGACTGACCGGGTTCCAGGCGATCGGCGTCACTCACGTGTTCCTCGCCGCGCCCGGCCCAACCGCCACGGTCGAGTCGCTGGGCGAACTCCTGCGAGATCTGGGTTAGGGTCTGGAAATGGCCATATGTCGACCCTGAAAGCTGTGTTCCACGACACCGATGCCGACCGCCTGCTGGGTAGTCTCTACCCGGATGTTGGCGGCATCACTGTCCTGACCGGCGGCGAGGCGTCCCGTGCCTTCTCCTTTACAACGGGCGAGCAACGGCTTGTGCTGCGCGTCAATCATCACTTCTCCTACCAGCGGGACGCGTGGGCCAGCCGGCTGTTCGCGGGTTCAACGGTTCCGGCGCCGCCGGTCGTGCAGGTGGGGCAGTCTGGAGCGCATTTCTGGGCGGTGTCCGAGCGGGCGCCCGGGGCCACGCTCGCCCACCTGGCGCCTGCCGACCTCGACCCGCTAATTATCGAACTGGCGCAGACCCTGGTCGCCATTCACGAGGCGCCAATCCCACCCTCGATTGGGTACGGCCGGATCGACGATTCCGGCAACGCCGCGTACGCGAGCTGGCGCGAGTTCCTGGTTGGCGACGGCCGGTACGGATCGTTCGTCGCCTGGGACGCGGCGCTGACGCGCGCTTCGACCTATCAGCGCAGCCTGGTCGAGCGGTGCTGGGCCGCCGCGGACGCGCTCCTGCCCATGTGCCCCGAAGATCGCGCGTTCAACCATGGCGACTTCAGCCTCGACAACGTCCTGGCCGATGGGCGATGGATCACGGGCGTGATCGACTGGAGCAATTGCCTCTACGGCGATCCGGTCTGGGACGTGGCCTGGGCCGATTTCTGGGCGCCGGATTGGCGGTTCGCGGACCGGTATTTCCAACTCCGGCCAGCACCCAACGGCGACGGCCGCCTCCGGTGTTGCAAATTGATGATGGCCGCCGAATCGCTCGGTTTCTACCTGCACACGAATCAGCCGGAGAAGGGCGAATGGCTCGCCGGGCGCATCGAGGCGTTGCTGCGCTCATCGAACTCATGACCGTCGGACATCCGCGCGCCGGTCACGGCGACACGGCATTCACCGATGCCGTGTCGTTTCCGTAACCAATCCCTCATACTGCGCGTCTCTTATTGTGAGAGGCAAGCGGAATCGACCTACACAGCTTTTCCACCCCCTTCCCAACGCCGTGCCTCTTGTCGGGGCGTCCGGAGCCGCGCGCGATCGGTCCCTCCCGAGGGGGCCGGTTGACAGCGGAGCCGGACCTCCGGCGGCATCAGCGAGGCGATCGGCCGGGGGCCGTGGGGACACTTGGGCGCCCGAATTGCGCGCCGCCGGTTTCTTTTCGGGGTCGAGGCAGGGTACGCTCTCCACAACGCCACAATGCAGCAGCAGATTCGTTCGGTGACCAGAGCCAGGCAGCCAGTTCGTCACACCGATCAGCCCGACCAGCCGGAACCGTCGACCACGCGGAGGACTTCGATGCACAGCAACCACCAGGACCCGTCTTTCATGCGACGCGGCATGCGGGAGGGCGCGTCGACCGCTGCGCGCCGGGTACGGCGGCTGGTGGCCCCGCGCCATGGCGGGAAACTCGGCCCGGCCACGTTGATGGTGCATCTCTTCGTGGCGCTGACCCTCGGCGCCGGCCTGCTGATGCCGCTGACGGAGATTGGTCAGGCCCTCGCCAATCCGGGGTACGAACCCACCGCGGACCGTACGCCAGCCCAGAACGCGGTGCCTGGCGCCGCGAGCCAGGTCGTGGCCTTCGGCGATTTCCAGAGCCAGCTCGGCTGCGGCGATGGCGATCCCGCCTGCCAGTCCACGGCGCTCAGCTCGACCGGGGGCATTTGGACCGGCAGCTTCCCACTCGCGCCGGGTTCCTACTCGGTGCAGTTCGCCGTCTTTGGCCAGAACGGCGACCAGTTCACCTTTGGCCAGGGCGGGCAGGATGGCGGCTCAGTCGATTTCCAGGTGGGCGATGGCAAATCGGGCGCCTACGTCTCGTGGAACTCCCACACCAATGAGGTCCAGGCCGAGGGCATCGACGCCCTCTACACGGTGCAAACCGATCTCGGCGCGTTTGTCCCGGCGCCATCGGGCGGCAACCTCGAATTCGTGATCCCGTCGGACGGTGGAACCGTCAACGTCCAGCTCCTCGCCAACGGCGCCCCGGTCGCCGAGGCGCAGTCAGCTGATCTTTCGGCCGGCTGGACCCGCGTCACGCTCGACGCCGCCGGCAACGTGCTCGGCAGCGAGGGATTGACCTACGGCACGCTGACAGTGACCCGGCTCGACGCCGACGGCACGCCGGCCGGCGGTGGTTGCTACCTCCTCGAAAGCGGCGGGCAGGTCAACCAGGCCTGCGACGGTGACGACGGCTCGCTCGACGGCAACGCGCTGATGACTTTCCCGGAAGGACTCGAACCTGGCGACTACACTCTCGTCGAGGTTGTCACCCCGGACGGAGCCGACGCCGTCAACGACCAGCCGGTCGACCTGCAGCCCGGCGACAACGTGGTCCAGCTCCAGCCGGCAACCGGCGGGTCCGGCGAAGACGATGGCGGCGAGGACGGCCAAGACGACGGCGGCCAGAATGACGGGAATGAAGAAACGCCCGTCGACGGCATCCAGTCCCGCGATCTGCCCATCGGCGAGGACGAAGAGGACAGCGGCGAGACGGTCGATCAGGGGCCAGGCGACCTGATCGTGGCTCTGCTCGACGACAACGGGAATCCGGTCGGCGGCGCGTGCTGGCAACTGGTCCAGGATGGCAATGTCGTCGCCGAAACCTGCGACGCCACCGACAACTTCCCGTTCAACGGCGTCGTCGGCTTCTTCGGCGTTCCCGGCGGCGACTACACGCTCCGCCAGTCGGAAACGCCCGATGGCGTGGAGCCGCTTGACGACCGCGACATCACGATCGTGGCCGGTGAGGAAATTCGCGAGGAAATCACGGCAACCACGACCGCCACGGCGGACGAAGACATCGTCCCCACCGAGGAACCTGAATCCGAAACCAGCGATGTGGTCATCATCCGCCAGGATAGCGATGGCAACCCGGTCGGCGGCGCCTGCTT
>JBGTNF010000518.1:0-13715 GCA_041743205.1 Thermomicrobiales bacterium
CAGTACCAGGCGCTGGCCCAGGGCGCGTTCCTCGACCTGACGCCGTACCTCACGGGCGATGCGCTTCAGCAATTCCCGAACCTGAGCGCGTTCCCCCAGTTCATGTGGGACAACCTGAAATTCCAGGGCAAGATCTTCGGCGTGCCCCGGCCGTCGGTGCAGGCAGCCTCGCAACCGTTCTACCGCACGGACTGGGCCCAGACGGTCGGGATCGAACCGGCTGACCTGGAGAGCGCCCGGCAAATGCTGGCCGCCTTCGCCACCGGCGATCCCAACGCCGACGGTTCCGCCAACACCTGGGGCCAGGGGCGCTACAACGGCGGCTGGTGGGTGTTCGACAACCGGATCACCCAGCAGGCGTTCAAAACCGCCAACAACTGGCGGCTGAACGACGACGGCACCCTGACCAACACGATCGAAACGGAAGAGTACCGCGCGGCGGTGGAGTTCCAGACGGCGATGTACGCGGACGGCATTTACCATCCCGATGCCGCTTCGATGACGTTCGCCGATGCCCAGAACGCGTTCATCGCCGGCAGCACCGGTCTCCACTACGGCGGCACCACGGCGATCTTCGGCGTGGGCAGCACCTCGGACCGAATGCGGGAGGTGGACGGCAACGCCGCGATCGCGCATGTGCCGATCGTGGCGATCGACGGTTCGCCGGGCGTCACCCACAACAGCACCGGGTTCTTCGGCTACGTCGGGATCCCGGCCAGCCTCGGCGGGGACGAGGAGCGCGTGCTGGAACTGCTCCGGATCCTCGATTACCTGGCGTCGCCATTCGGCAGCGAGGAGCAGCTTTTCCTCGCCAACGGCCTGGAAGGCATCCATTTCGATTTCAACGAACAGGGGGCTCCTGTCCCGAACGATGTCGGCGGCGCGGAACGCGGCGACCTCGTCTACCTGATGGCCGGGCTCGAAGTGCTCTTCTACGCCGCTGATCCCGAGATCGGCCTCACGGTTCAGCAGATTCTCAAGGACACGGTCGCGGTCGGGATCGACGACCCCACCCTGGTGCTCTTTTCGCAAACCAACATCGACCAGGGACCCGTGCTGGCGCAGTTGGGGATGGATGCGGTCTCGCAGATCGTGATCGGCCGGGAATCGTTCGATTCCCTGGAAGGAGTGATCGAAGACTGGAAGTCCCAGGGCGGCGACCAGATGCGCGAGGAATTCGAGCAGGCGTTGCAGGACCTGGGGTAGGATCGGAGCGGCGCCGCCCTGGCGCCTGGGGCCTTTCTGAACGTGTTTGACGAACTGACCAAGGAGTTCCATCGATGACGCGCAAACGCTCTCCGGAAACGAACCTGCTGCTGCCGACGCGTGAGGCCGTGAAACGCTCTCGCCTGAACCGCCGGACCGCCTTCAAGGGCGCGGCCGGCGCGGCGGCGGCCACGGCGATTGGCCCTCGGATCACGTTCGCGCAAGACGCCAGCCCCGCAGCCAGCCCGGTCGCCAGCGGCGAAACATTCGTCCCCTCGGGCATGGAGGGCGTGCCGGATGTCTACCTCCAGTACCCCGAGCCCCAGGTCACCTACGACGGCGTTCCGGGCAGCGGCGGCACCGTGACGGCTTTTACCATCTCCTACAACCCGCCGCCCCCACCTCGTGATGACAACCAGTTCTGGCAGGAGCTGGAGCGGCGCCTGGGCGTGACCTGGGAAATCGACATGACGCCGCAGCCCAATTACGGCGAGAAGTCGGCGGTGTACCTCGCCGGCGGCGATCTGCCGGACCTCTTCTACATCAACCCGGGCCAGAACGCGACCCAGCAGTACCAGGCGCTGGCCCAGGGCGCGTTCCTGGATCTCACGCCGTACGTGACGGGCGATGCGCTCCAGCAGTTCCAGAACCTCAAGACGTTCCCCCAGTTCATGTGGGACAACCTGAAGTTTCAGGGCAAGATCTTCGGTGTGCCCAATCCGTCGGGTCGGACGGCCGGCCAGCCGCACTACCGGACCGACTGGGCGGAAACGGTTGGCATCAGCCCCGACGACCCCGAGCAGCTCCGGCAAATGCTGGCGGCCTTCGCGACCGGCGATCCCGACGGCGACGGTTCGGCCAATACCTGGGGCCAGGGCCGGTTCAACGGCGGCTGGTGGGTGTTCGACAACCGGATCACGCAGCAGGCGTACAAGGCCCCGCATAACTGGCGGCTGAACGACGACGGCACGCTGACCAACACCATCGAAACCGACGAATACCGCCAGGCGATCGAGTATCAGGTCGCCATGTTCCAGGATGGCTCGTACCACCCTGACTCGGCCTCGATGACCTTCGACGACGCAAAGAATGCATTCATCGCCGGCGGCATCGGCCTCCACTACGAGGGCACCACCTCGTTCTACGGCGTGGGCTCGACGGGAGGCAACCTTGTCGAGGCCTATCCCGAGGCGCGAATCACGAACGTGCCGATCATCGCCGTCGATGGCGGGCCGGGCGTGACCCACAACAACCCGGGCTTCTTCGGCTACGTCGGGATCCCGGCCAGCCTTGGCGGGGACGAGGAACGGATCCTCGAATTGCTGCGCATCCTCGATTACCTCGCCGCCCCGTTCGGCAGCGAAGAGCAGTTGTTCATGGACAACGGCATCGAGGGCGTGCACTGGGAGTACAACGACGCGGGCGCCCCGATCAGCAACGACAAGGGCCGCCAGGACCGCAGCGATCTCACCTATCTGATGGGACCACTGAACGTCCTGTTCTATGGCGACACTCCTGAGCTCGGACTCGAGGTGCAACGCGTGCTCAAGGATACGGCCGCGGTCGGTATCGAGGATCCGACCCTGGTGCTGTTCTCACAAGCCAACATCGATCAGGGGCCGACCCTCAACCAGCTCGGGATGGACTCGATCACGCCGATCGTGGTCGGGCGCGAGCCGATCGATGCGCTCGACGCCGCGATCGAGGCATGGCGCAGCCAGGGCGGCGACCAGATCCGGCAGGAGTACGAAGAGGCGCTCCAGTCACAGGGCTAGCGCCCTCTCCCGAATCGTCACAGCAAGGGGCGCCCACCGGGCGCCCCTTGCGTTTGTCCCGGGCAACAGTCCAGGTCGGCAAACAGGCCAGCCCGTCGAAAGCATTGGTTCAATTCGGGTGATTCGGATGTCGGGTAGACCTTGCGGTAACGGATGCAGGAGTAGGATGGCGCGAGTGTGGGGGCGCCCTGGAATCGACCGAGTACGACGCCTCGGCTATGAAATTTCGTGGATTCGGGAGCCTGTCTAGGGTAATCATGCGGCGCGGTGGCGCCACCACCGCATGAAAATGCGTCTCGTAGGGCTGCCGAGCTTGTCTCGGCCCCGTGACGTGGCGCTGCCTGATCCGCCATCTTCACAGCAGCGAAGCGTAGGAGCCGCCCGGATCTCTCCGGGGTCCAAACCACGACGGTCCACCACAATCCGCGTCACGCGCTGAACAGGCGCTCGTAGGCGGCGACGGTGACGTCGAGATCGAACAGCGACTCGATCTCGGCGCGGGTCTTGATGTAGGCGGCGGGGTCAGACAGCACCTTCGTGATCCCTTCGGCCAGCGAGGCCGGATCGGCGATGGCGACGATCTTGCCCATCCCGGTCACCGTCACCGGCTGGCGCACCCCTGGCAGGTCGGTGGCGACCACCGGCGTGCCGCAGAGCATCGCCTCGACCTGGACCAGCCCGAACGATTCGGTGGAGTTAACGCTGGTCATCAGGAGCACATCGAGGGCGGCGTAGAAGGCCGGCAACTCGTCCGGGCCGAGCGTGCCCAGGAACTCCCAGCGGTCTCCAAGAGACGCGATCGCCGGTTCGAGCCGGGCCCGGTAGGCTTCCTCGCCGATCACCTCACGGTACGGGCCGGCGAAGAGCACCTTCACGTCCGGGAACCGCTCGATCAGCGCCGGCATCGCGGCGACCAGGTGTTCGATGCCCTTCTCGGCAGCGAAGCGTGAGGCGAACCCGAGCACCGTGCGGCCCGCCAGACCGTGCGCGTGGCGGAACCGCGCCACCTCGTCCTCGGACGGCGCCGACATCACGACCGGCGGCGGAATCACCGTGATCTTCCGTTTGACGCGTCGCAGGAGCCGCGAGTGGCTGGCGTAGTCGTCGGTGTAGGCCACGATCCGCTTCGCGAGTTGGGCGGCAGTCCAGTTGGATGCGAAGACGGTAGTGTCAATAACCCGGTGTGCGAGGCCCGGCGGCAGCAGCAGGTCGCAGTGGTAGGTGAGGTAGGTCGGTTTCCGCAGCGCCCGCCCCAGCGCCGCGAAGAGCGCGGCCTCGAACATCGGGAGGTGGACGCTGGTCACGTCGTGCTCTCGCATCAGCCGCGCCGCGGCCCGTGGCAGGCCCGGCATGATCGGGCCCTTGCTGACCTTGAACGCGACCGGCACGCGCACGATCCGCACGCCGTCAACGATTTCTTCGGTTTCGAGTTGGGCGTGGTGGCGGGAGGTGAGCACCGTCACCTCGTGACCGCGCGCGACCAGCGCCCGGGCGAGCCGTTCGACGTAGATCGTGAGCCCGCTGACGTGCGGGCGGTAATAGGTCAGCGTGAACAGGATCTTCACGAGGCGCCGGCTCCGGTGTTGGCGAAGAGGTCGCGGTTGGCGACGACCCACTCCGTCAGGCGGCGGATGCCGTCCGGGGCCGAGACCTGCGGCGACCAGCCGAAGTCCCGGCCAGACTTCGCGATGTCGGCGACGAAGATCGGCTGGTCGCCCGGGCGCGTGGTGTCGAAAGTCGGGTCCGGGATTGCACGTTCCAGCACGGCCTCGACCAGCGGCTGGAAATCCCACCAGATCGACATCGCGTTTCCGGCGCCGCCGCCGATGTTGTAAACCTGCCCGCCGGTCGTGGCGATGTTCTCCACCGCCAGCTCGTAGGCGCTGACCAGGTCGTCGATGTAGAGCACGTCGCGGACCTGCTTGCCGTTGCCGAAGATCGTGATCGGCTTGCCGGTAACGAGCGCGATCACGAACCAGGCCAGCCAGCCCTGGTCTTCCACCCCCATCTGCCGGGGGCCGTAGATGCACGACTGGCGGAAGACGACAGTGGGAATGTCGTAGATCCGGGCGTAGTCGCGCACGTACTGGTCGGCGGCGCCCTTCGAGCAGCCGTACGGCGAGTGGAAGTCGAGCGGCTGGGTTTCCGGGACGCCGTTAGGGAGGTCACGGTAGGCGTAACCGGTGTCACTTTCGACCGTCGGGACGTCCTCCATCTCGCCGTAAACCTTGTTGGTCGAGGAATAGACGACGATCGTCCGCCTTCCGGCGGCGCGGACGCCTTCCAGCACGTTGAGCGTGCCCAGGGCGTTGATCTCGAAGTCCTGGCGCGGATCGCGGACGGAGGTCGTCACCGCGGTCTGGCCGGCCAGGTGATAGACCACGTCGGCTTCACGCGTCGCGTCGACGCAGGCCGTGGCGTCGGTCACGCTGCCGGTGATCACGGTCAGCGCGTCGCCATGGGACTCGCGCAGCCACTCGACGTTGCGCTCGATGCCGGGCCGGGAAAAATCGTCGAGGATCGACACTCGCTGGCCGCGTGCGAGCAGCCGGTTGGCGAGGTTAGCGCCGATGAAACCCGCGCCGCCGGTGATCAGGACGTTCTGGTGGTCAGTCATGAATGGAACCGTATCCCCTGCGTGGCTGGATTGCGCGATGCCGCCTCGCTGACCAAATGGCCACCGGCACGCATCGTCAGGCGCCACTATCCCGCATCCACTGGCGGATTGCACGGTGCAGGCTGCCGGCGTTCAGGGCGTCGGTGGAATCGATGTACTGATCGAGTCCACCCAGGTGCAGCGGCAAGGCGCGTAAGTCCGGATCGGTGATCGACGCCAGCAGGGCCTCGGTGAACCGGGCGCCGCCGAGAATCGTGAACGGGCGGGAGTGGAAGGGGCGAGGCGCGGGATCGACCCAGGACGTCAGTCCAAGGTCGTTGTGGCGGTTGGCCAACGTGACCATCGCCGCGACGACGCCGGCTTCCCGTTCCCGCCAGGCGGTCGCGAATCGCGCCCGGTCCAGATGCAGAGTCAGCGCCGGGGCCAGGTCCAGCCGCCCGAAGGCCGTGCCGAACCACTTCGGGTAGGGGGCGTAACGGCGTTCGAGCAGGAACGCCAGGCGCATCGCGTCACGCACGAGCGTCATCGCCACGAGCTGGGAGCCGAGGTCGTCGCCGGCCTCGCCGCAGCGTCCGATGAACGGTTCGAGCTGGTCGATCCGCGTCCATTGCGCGGCCATCAGGTACCGCCAGACATCGTCCGGGTACCACGCCAGCGCCGCCCGAACCTTCGCTACGGCGCCGGTATCGTCGCGGAAGATCTCGCCGGCGGTCGCCTCCAGCAGCCATTGTTGGTGGATCGTGACCCACGTCGCGGGATCGAGCGAGGCGGGCGGCTCGCCGATGGCTGCCGACGTGACAGACGCCAGCCAGTCGGCCGGCAGCCGCACCCAGTCCGACGTGTCGACGTGCGCCTCGGCGATGCCGCCGAACCAGCGTTCCACGGTGGTGATCGTGATCAGGTGGTCGATCGGCCCCTCGCCATCGGCGTCGATCATGTGCCGTATTCCGGGATCGGTCGTGAACTCGGCCGTGCCGGTCGGGAACCCGGCGATGGTTCGCGGCAGCGAGGTGCGGAACAGCGCATCCAGCCGGGACGCCCACGTTGGCCAGTCGGGGTCGTCGAGGAACAGGACCAGGCGCGGCCCCCAGTCGTGGTCCATCGAGCGGGCGGTGTCGTAGCCGAGCACGTCGGACCCGGCCCCGAACAACCCCGCCGCGAACCGGAGACCAGGGGCGTGCTCGGCCATCAGCGGCTGCACGGCATTCTCGAAAAGTCGTTTGGAGAGGGTCAACCCAGGCATGAACGGGGGCACTGTTACCTCGTGGTTTCGCTGATTGGCCGGACTATCCGGGAAACGTCCACTCCTACGTTCCGGGTGGTCTGAACAGCGTAATGTGGCGCTTCTCCAACCGACAGTCCAAGGCGGAATTTTGGCCGAATCCTGACACCTGCAAATCCGTCATCCCGAGTTGCCCCTGCGGGCTGCGAGGGACCCCCCGCCGGAGGCGGTACGTGCCTGGCAGACCCGCTTTACCGCTTCGCGGGAGATCCCTCGTTCCTCGGGATGACGATTGGGGAGGCGTCACGATACGGTGGACAGTCTGTTGAGCCTTGGCAAAACATCCTGGCCCCGCTGGATACGGTGGAGCCGGTACATGCCTGGCGTCCGCCATACCGCCTTCGGCGGGGGGTCCCTCGCAGCCCGCAGGGGCAGCTCGGGATGACGGCGTGCGGGATCTTTTGGCTGGGATGCGCAATTTGCGTCTTTCAACCACTCCGTTCGTGGCCAGGAAACGAATGATCGTGAAGAATCGCACACTTCTGCCCGAAGCTCTTGCCGACGCATCGAGCCTCTGCTAAGGTTCGTCCAGAACTCGCCAAACGAACGTGCGGACCAGTTGTCCCGATGAGCGGCGCCGATGACGATGCTGCCGGACCCCCGCAGCATGTTGGCACGCCCTCGACCAATGTCGCCGGGTTCGCCGATGGAAGGACCGCCATGACGTGGAAACTGCTGGGTAAGCGGTTCGGGATGTTCCTCATCGTCATCTGGGGCGCCGCGACCCTCAACTTCTTCCTGCCCCGCCTCGCGCCGGGCGACCCGATCCGGGAACGCCTCTTTGCGCTCTCGACCCAGGGCGGCCTGACCCAGACCGGGGTCGAGGAAATGGTCGCGTCGTACAACGCCCGGTTCGGGCTTGACCTGCCGCTCTGGCAGCAGTACCTCAATTACCTGGTCGACATGCTCCGCTTCGACTTCGGGTATTCGCTCGCAATGTTCCCAGCGCAGGCATCGGACCTCATCTTCGACGCCCTGCCGTGGACCGTTGGCCTGTTGCTGGTGACCACCATCATCTCGTTCGTGCTCGGCACCCTGCTGGGAGCCCTGATCGCCTGGCCGCGCTCGCCAAAGTGGCTGGAATACCTGGCCGCGCCGATGCTGACGCTGGCCGCGATCCCCTACTACCTGCTGGCGCTCGTCCTGCTCTACGTGCTGGCGTTCTCCTGGAAGTGGTTCCCGCTCTCCGGCGGGTACACGACTGGCACGCAACCGAACGTGAGTCTCGAGTTCTGGTGGGACGTGCTCAAGCACTCGATCCTGCCGGCCCTATCGATCATCCTCGCCGCGGTTGGCTCCTGGGCGATCGGCATCCGCGGGATGATGATTTCGACCAACGGCGAGGACTACATGACCTTCGCCGAGGCCCGTGGCCTGCGCGGCAACACGATGTTCTTCCGCTACGGCCTGCGCAACGCGATGCTGCCGCAGATCACGTCACTGGCGCTTTCGCTGGGCCACATCGTCAGCGGCGCGCTGATCGTCGAAGTGGTCTTCACCTACCCCGGCGTCGGGTCGCTGCTCTACAACGCGATCAAGGGCGCCGACTACTTCGTGGTCTACGGCGTCGTCTTCATGGTCGTGCTGGCGCTCGGGTTCGCGACGATGCTGGTCGATCTTGCCTATCCGTTCCTCGACCCACGTATCCGCAGCTAGTTCCTCATTCGGGAGTATCAGCATGGGCACCATTCTCGTGGGGCAGGCCGCCCCGGCAGCGGATGCGGCAATGCCAACCGTCCGGCGGCACATCGGCATCGGGACCTATCTCAAGCGGAATCCGAAGCTGGTCGCCGGGCTGATCCTGTTCGGGTCGCTCCTCGTCTTCTCGCTGCTCGGACCGCTCTTCATCGACACGGAGCTGGCGCGGCCAATGTCGGCGATGCCGAGCCAGCCGCCGTCGTCCACGTATCCGTTCGGGACCGATGACCAGGGCCGCAACCTGCTTGCTGTCGCCGTCGTCGGGTTGCCGCTCACGCTCCAGGTCGGCCTGATCGCCGGGCTGGTCGCGATCGTGCTCGGCACCGTGCTCGGGCTCACCGCTGGGTACGTCGGCGGCGTGACCGACATGCTGATCCGGGGCATCTGTGACATCCTCCTGACCGTGCCGGGACTGGTGGTGCTGATCACGGTCGCCGCCTCGATCCAGGGCGCGATCAGCGTCCAGATGATGGCGCTGGTGGTGGCCTCGCTGGCCTGGATGTGGCCGGCCCGCACGATCCGCTCTCAGGTGCTGACCCTGCGCGAACGGGCCTACGTGCAGATGGCCAAGCTCTCCGGGATGAAGACGCCGGAGATCATCTTCCGCGAGATCATGCCCAACCTGCTTCCCTTTCTCGCGGCCTCGTTCGTGGGCTCCGTGGCGGCGGCGATCCTGGCCTCGATCGGACTCGAAGCGCTCGGTCTCGGGCCCCAGAACGAACCGACCCTGGGGATGACGATCTACTGGGCGATCTCGTTCAACGCCGTGATCCGGGGCATGTGGTGGTGGCTGACGATGCCGATCGTGGCGATCGTCATCCTCTTCATCAGCCTTTTCATGATCAGCGCCGGGCTCGACGAAATCGCCAACCCCCGCCTCAGAAAGGTCAGTTCGTGATCGCTGCCGAACCCGTGACGCGGGGGCTGATCGCGCCCACCGACGTCCTCGCGATCGACAACCTCCAGGTCAGCTACCGGTCGGACCGGGGCGAGGTCAAGGCCGTCGGCGGCGTCACCTTCGGGCTGAAGCCGGGCGAACGGCTGGGCCTGGTGGGGGAATCCGGTTGCGGCAAAACTACCACTGCCCTGGCGATCATGCGCCTGATCCGGCCGCCGGGGCGGATCGTCGGCGGCCGGATCCTGCTCCGAGACGGAGCCAGCGAAACTGACCTCGCCTCGCTCAGCGACGAGCGGATGCGTCGGACCCGGCTCTCCGAGGTGGCGTTGATCCCGCAGGGCTCGATGAATTCGCTCAACCCGGTCAAGCGGATCGGCGACCATTTCGCGGACAGCATCCAGGCTCACGAACGACGCGTCTCGGACTCCGAGATCCGCGACCGCACGTCCGAGGTGCTCAAGATGGTCGGGCTGCGGGATTCGACCGCCCGGCTCTTTCCGCACGAGCTCAGCGGCGGCATGAAGCAGCGGGTCTGCATCGCGCTTTCGATCACGCTCTCGCCGAAGGTGATCATCGCCGACGAGCCGACGAGCGCGCTCGATGTCGTCGTCCAGCGGCACGTCATGGAAACGCTGGGGGCGGTTCAGCAACGGCTTAACGCGGCGGTCATCCTCGTCGGGCACGACATGGGGCTGCTGGCGCAGTTCGTCGACCGGCTGGGGGTGATGTACGCCGGCAAGCTGGTGGAGCTAGCGCCGATCCGGAACCTGTTCGAGAACCCGCTTCACCCGTACACGAAGTTGCTGATTTCGAGCCTGCCGACGCTGGAGCAGCGCGGCACCTTCCGGGGCGTGCCCGGCCTGCCGCCGTCGCTCCTGAACCCGCCCGTGGGGTGCCTGTTCGCGCCGCGTTGCCCGAGCGTGATGGAGCGGTGCACGCTGGAAACGCCGCCGCTCCAGGAAGTGACGCCGGATCACTGGGCTGCGTGTCATTTGTATTGATGGAACATGGCTCCGGTTGCCCTCCGGACCTCGCCCTCATCCTGTAGGGGAAGGCCGGCCCCGCTGGACATGTGCCCTCCCGTCGTTCCGCAATCGGACGCCGCGGGAACCCACGGGGGGTTCCCTTACAAGGCCGGGTCAATGAATTGCAGGGCAGGTAGTGGCCGCCCTTGTGGCAGCCATGTTGGCCGCAACGGCAGGCGGGAGGCCACAAGGGCCTCCCCTACCGGAATCACGACGTGGTCGGGCAATGGCACGCCGGACACGGATGGATCGCATAGCCGATGACGAACCTGCTGGAAATGAAGAACGTCACCCAGGTCTTTGGAGACGCGGACAAAGGCGGCACCGTGGCCGTCGACAACCTCAGCTACACGATCTCGGCCGATGAGCCGTCGTTCACCGCCGTCGTTGGCGAGTCCGGCAGTGGCAAGACCACGATCGCGCGGATCCTGCTCGGGTTCCAGGAGCCCAGCGCGGGCCAGGTGCTGTACCGCGGCCACGACCTGGCGAAGGCGCCGCGCGATATCTCCAACCAGTTCCGGCGCGAAGTGCAGGCGGTGTTCCAGGACCCGTTCGAGGTCTACAACCCCTTCTACAAGGTCGACCACATCCTGGACGTGCCGATCCGCAAGTTCAAGCTGGCCAGCGGCAAGGCCGCCACCCGCGCCCTGATGGAAGAAGCCCTGACCCGGGTTGGTCTCCGGCCCGAGGAAACGCTCGGCCGCTACCCGCACCAGCTCAGCGGCGGCCAGCGGCAGCGGATCACCGTGGCGCGGGCGATCCTGCTCAAGCCGCGGCTGATCGTGGCTGACGAACCGGTCTCGATGGTCGACGCCTCGTTGCGGGCGACGATCCTGCAAACGCTGCGCGCGCTCAACGAGGACCTCGGCATTTCCTTCGTCTACATTACGCACGACCTCACGACCGCCTACCAGGTCAGCGACAACATCCTCGTCCTCTACAAAGGCCGGGTGGCCGAGATGGGCGATGTCACCTCGGTGATCAAGCACCCGCAGCATCCCTACACGCAACTGCTCGTAGGCTCGATCCCGCTGCCCGATCCCAAGCGCCGCTGGGGCGCGGATGTGGTGGCGGCTTCGCAGGACGAAATGCCCAATTTCCGGGAGGGCTGCACGTTCGCGCCTCGCTGTCCCTACGTCATGGACATCTGCCGCACGACCGTGCCGCCTCTCTACCAGATCGACCCGCACCGGGCCTCAGCCTGTTTTCTCGCCCCCGAGGCGAATCCGCGCGATCTCTCAACGGTCGAAGGCGACGTCACCGGCGTCTTCCGGCCCTCCGAACGTTTGCTCACGGTGACCGGCGCCAAGGGCGGCCTGGGCGATCCGTTGATTGCCGACGCCGCGTCGCACGCCCAGCCTGGAGTTTCATGATCAACCGTGGCCTTCGCGCCGTCTGCCACTCTCCGCCGTCTGGTAGGGGCGGCCCTTGGGGCCTCCCGCAATCCCATGCCGGGAGGCCACAAGGGCCTCCCCTACCAATTGTCGCCAAAGTGAAGGAGGATGTCGGATTCCGCCAGCATCACGAGTAGGCCCGAATGGGAAGTTCGGGCCGGGTCCAAAACGACGATCCGCATTCTTGACGCACCGAAGGACGACCGCATGACTCCACGACCAGTTCGCACCATTTCCCGCCGTAACCTGGTGGCCGCGTCCGCCGGGGCCGGCGTCGCCGCCGCCACGATCTCCGGCGGCGTGTTCCCGGCGGTGGTCGCCGCGGCCCAGGACGCCGGCCAGATCAAGGAAGTGGCCCGAAACCGGACCCTGATCCACGGCATCACCGGCAACCAGTTGACCGATTACAACACCTTCAACCCATTCCTGCCTGGTATCGGCACGTCCAGCGGATACCCGATAGCCTCCGAGCCCCTCTTCTATTACAACGCCTACAACACGGACACCGTCAGCGGTCCCGAGGGCGTCGAGAGCGAAGCCGGGCTCATCCCCTGGCTCGCCACGGATTTCGCCTACAACGCCGATTTCACCGCCGTCACCATCAACCTCCGCGAGGGCGTGACCTGGAGCGACGGGACGCCGTTCACCGCCAACGACGTGGTGTTCACGGTCAAGATGCTGCAGGAAAACGCGCCCGACCTGGCCTACTCGATCGACATGCAGACCTGGGTCGCCGATGTCGTCGCGACCAACGACCTGACGGTCGACTTCACCTTGACCTCGGCCTCGCCGCGGTTCATGACCCAGTTCTTCATCTTCCACTTCGACAAGGGGATCATCCTCCAGCCCGCCCACATTTGGCAGGACCAGGACCCGAAGACCTTCACCAATTTGGACATCGCCGCCGGCCTGCCGGTGACCACCAGCCCCTGGACGGTCGTCCTGTCGAGCCCGCAGCAGCGGGTCTTCGACCGCCGTGACGACTGGTGGGCGGCCACCACCGGCTTCCACGCTCTGCCGGCCCCGGAACGCTTCGTTGTGCTGCCCGGGACCGACGAGACCAAGATGGTCCAGATGGCCATCAACAACGAGGCCGACCTCACGATCGACCTCCGGCCGAACAACATCACCGTCGTCGCCGCCCAGAACCCGAACATTTCGACCTGGACCGGGGCCGAGGCGCCCTACGGCTATCTCGATTGGTGGCCGATCGGCCTCGGCTTCAACTGCACGGCGGCGCCGTTCGACGATCCTGAAGTGCGCTGGGCGATCAACCACACGATCAACCGCCAGCAGCTGGTCGAGTTCGGCTACCAGGGCGCCGGCGAAGGCACCACCCTCGTCTTCCCGCGCTTCCCGGCGATCGAGGCCTTCACCTCGACGATCCAGGACCAGTTCGATTCGATCGACTCGTTCGACACGGCAATGACCGACGAGATCATGACTGCCAAGGGCTGGGCCAAGAATGGTGACGGGTTCTGGGAGAAGGACGGCGCGGTCTTCTCGATCGGCATCTACAGCCTCACCCTGTTCCAGGACATCACGCCGCTGCTGGTCGAGCAACTGCGCCAGGGCGGGTTCGACGCCACCTTCGAGATCATCATCGGGCCGGAATTCGCCGACTCGGTCTACGCCGGCACGGTCGATGCCTATCTCTTCGGGCACGGCGGCGGCGTCCGCGATCCGTACCCGACGATGAACCTGTACCACAGCCGGTACAGCATGCCGACCGGCGAGCGGGCCACCTACCCGTACCGCTGGGAAAACGCCGACTACGACGCGATCGTGGACGAGATGAACCTCACCGCCGAGGACGATCC
>JBGTNF010000519.1:0-21263 GCA_041743205.1 Thermomicrobiales bacterium
TCGATCGTGGCGACGGCCGATTCGTGTTCGCCCGCATCAGCCACCGACATGCGCCGGCTCCCGTAGTCCAAGGCGCTCGAACGAGGCGTCGAGGTGCAGCAGTTGCTGCCACGGGTCGAACAGCTCGTCGAGCTGGTCCGCCGTCAGCCGCTCCTGGACCTGCGGGTCGGCGGCGATCACGTCCTGGAACGTTTGCCCCGCATCCCAGGCGGCGTGGGCGTATCGCTGAATGAGCTTGTACGCGACCTGGCGATCCATCCCGGAATCGACCAAGGCCAGCATCACGCGCTGGGAGTAGATCAAACCGCCGGTCGAATCGAGGTTGGCTCTCATGCGGTCGGGGTAGACCACCAGCTCCTCGACCAGCTCAGTGGTTTCGGCCAGCATGTAATCGACGAGGATGCAGGAGTCCGGGAAGATGATCCGCTCGGCGGAACTGTGGCTGATGTCCCGCTCATGCCACAGCGGCTGGTTCTCGAAGCCGGTCTGGGCGTACCCCCGCACGAGCCGGGCGAGCCCGGCGATGCGCTCGGACTGATGCGGGTTGCGCTTGTGAGGCATTGCCGATGACCCCTGGTTGCCCTCGCCGAAGAACTCTTCGGCCTCACCCACTTCGGTGCGCTGCAAGTGCCGGATTTCGACCGTCACCTTATCCAGGGTGCCGGCGATGCCGGCGAGCACGGCCAGGAAGAACGCGTGGCGGTCGCGCTGGACGATCTGGTTGGAGGCGAGTTCGACGGCCAGGCCAAGATCAGCGCAGACCTCTTCTTCGAGGTCGGGCGGGATGTGGGCGTGCGTGCCGACGGCCCCGGAAATCTGGCCGACCGCGATGTCCTGGATCGCCAGCTCGAGGCGGACCCGGTGACGGCGGAGCTCGTCGTACCAGACCGCCAGTTTCAGGCCGAAGGTCATAGGTTCGGCGTGCATGCCGTGGGACCGCCCGATGGTGAGCGTGCGCTTGTGCTCAACCGCCCGCTCGCCGACGACGTCGATCATGCGATCGAGATCGGCCATGAGCAATCGACCGGCATTCCGCGCCTGGATGCCGAGGCCGGTGTCGACCACATCAGATGACGTCAGGCCAAGGTGAATGTACCGGGATGCCTCGCCGACTGTCTCGCCGACGGCGCGCAGGAAGGCGATCACGTCGTGATCGGTTTCTCGTTCGATTTCCCGCATCCGGTCGAGGTCGCAGGTGGCGCCGCGAATCGTGGCCATCGCCTCCGCGGGAATCCGGCCACGTCGCGCCCAGGCTTCGCAGACCGAGAGCTCGACGGCGAGCCATTGCTGGATTTTCGCCTCGTCCGTCCAGATTGCGCCCATTTCGGGCCGCGTGTACCTGTCGATCACCGGATCGCTCCTGTGTCATGGGAGTTCGACCGTGGGTGTGGCAGGCGCCGGCCGAATGCGCTGCGTCCAGTATACGGCGTACTCATTGTCATGGCGGGGAAACCTCATTACACTGGCTGCAGGAAGCGAGAGGCGCACGTACAGATCTTTCAGCGCCTGGACTCGATTGGACATCGAGTTGACGAGGTGGGAACCCATCGAACGATTCGGCGGGTGGTTCCCCGGTCTCCACAATCGTCAGGACGCCAGCAAACCGGCCCGGTGACGGACCGACAAACCTGGCGCCCGAGTGGACTTTACCCGCGGCCTGGCCGCACCCCTCTCATCCTTCCCCATACCAGAAACGATGATGACTCGTTCGCGACGTCATGGTTTCGAGTGGTGTTTGCCGCCATGTGCGGCAGGCAACTCCTCGCCGACCGTGTCGTGCGTTCCTGATGGAGGGTGCAGGCCATGTGCGGGATTTTTGGATACGTTGGCACGGAACGAAGCGTGCCATTGACGGTGGGCGCCGCGCTGAAGAGTCTCGAGTACCGGGGCTACGATTCCTGGGGCATCGTCTGGCGGGAGACCGACCGCCTGGCCGCCGTCAAGCGCATTGGGCGGGTGCCCACGACGTTCGCGTTCGACGCGATCTCGCGGGTCGCGATCGGCCACACCCGCTGGGCGACCCATGGAGGCGTCACCGACGCCAACGCCCACCCGCACTTCGACAGCACGGGCCGGGTCGCGATCGTCCACAACGGAATCATCGAGAACGCCGCCCACTTGCGGTCGCTTCTGAACGAGTCGCCACCGTATGCCTCGGAAACGGATTCCGAAGTTGTCGCCCACCTGCTCGGCGAGCGATTGGCCAGCGGCGAGTCGATCGTGCAGGCATTGCGCGAGGTGTTTCCGCTGCTCCACGGCCAGAACGCCGTGATCGCGATCGACCAGCGGGAAGAAATCATCGCGGCGGCGATGAACGTGTCGCCGCTCGTTATTGGCATAGGGGTGGACGGCGCGTACATCTCCTCCGATCCGTTCGCGCTCGTCGGCAAGGCGACCGAGATGGTGATCGCCCCGAACGAATCGGTCGTCCGGCTCGACGCGACCGGCGTGCGCGCGTTCCGGTACGACGGGGTGGAAGTCCCAATGCCCGATCGGCATCCGGTGCCCGAAATGTCGCTGGATGAGCTTGGCGGGCACTCGCACTTCATGACCAAGGAAATGTCGGAACAGCCAAACGTATTGCGACACCAGATCGCGGACGCAACCAGCACGGAACGGTTGGCCGCCCATATCGCCCGCGCCGATCAGGTCATCCTGACCGGGTGCGGGTCGGCCAGTTACGCGGCCCGAATCGGGTCGACCTGGCTTTCGACGCGCTCCGGCAAGCGGACGGTGGCCGTGTCCGCCTCCGAGTTCGACGACATCGCGCCGTTCCTGGGCGACCGCACGCTGGTCATTGCCATCACCCAGAGCGGCGAGACCGCCGACATCCTCGAAGCGATGCGGAAGGCCAAATCGGCGGGTAGTGCCGTGGTGGGGCTGGTGAACGTTCTCCATTCAAGCGCGGCGCGGCTGGCGGACGACGTCATACCGCTGCTGGCGGGACGGGAACGCAGCGTGTTGGCCACGAAATCCCTGCTGGCCATGCTCGGTCGGCTGCTGGCGGCGGCCAGCGAGTCCAACGTGGGGAGCGAGCCAACCAGCGACACGCTGGAGCGCGTTGCCCAAACCATCGAGAACCTGGAAAGCAATGACGAGTTTGCCTTCGCCATCGACCGTATCAGCGGCGTGATCGCCCGATCCGAACACGTCTACATCATCGGCAAGGGGGTCGGCTACGGCGTTGCCCAGGAGGCGGCGCTGAAGATCAAGGAGGCCAGCTACGTCCACGCCGAGTCGTTTGCCGCCGGCGAGCTGAAGCACGGCGCGATCGCGCTGATCGAGCCGGGTACGCCGTGCATCGCCTTGGCCACGGAGCGCCGATACCAGACCGATACGGGCTCTTCGATGCAGGAGCTGCGAAGCCGGGGCGGGTACACTATCGGCATTGGCCTGGACGTGGGCGAAGGAGCATGCGAGAGGCTCCTGATCCCCGACCTTGGGTCGGGCAACGCCCTCGTCCAGATCTACGCGGCACAACGGATCGCCTTCCGGGTGGCCCTGCTCCGACGCGTCGATCCGGATTACCCGCGCAATCTCGCGAAGAGCGTGACCGTCAAGTAGGACGTGGATGACCGAGCAACAGCATGGCTCGACTGCAGATGGGGCAACGACGCCCGTCTTCGTGGACACGCATTGCCATCTCGACGATGAGGGCTTTGGCGCCGACCTGGACGAAGTCCTCGCTCGGAGCCGGCAGCTTGGGGTAGGCCGCTGGATCAACGTGGGCTTCAACCCGGACCGTTGGCGGCCAGCGATCGACCTGGCGGCGCGAAATCCGGGCATCTCGTTCACGCTCGGCGTTCACCCTGGCGACGCCGAGCGCTGGAACGACGAGATCGCATCCGCCCTCGATACCTTGTTGAGAACGACGGGTCCCGTCGGAGTGGGCGAAATCGGTCTTGATTTCTTCCGGGGCGAAACGAATGTCGACCAGCAAGTCACCGCTTTCAACGCCCAACTCGACCTCGCGCTCGACCACGATCTACCCGTCGTCATCCACATGCGCAGCGCGGAATCCCGGATACTGGATATCGTTCGAGCACGGACTCGCCTGCCACGACTCCTGTTCCACAGCTTCGATGGGTCGCCGGCCCTCACCGACTTCATGTTGGAGAGCAACTCCTATGCCGGCGTCGGTGGGCTGGCGACGCGAACCAAGTCGAGTCACATTCTCCGCGAGTTGCGGCGGCTCTCTTCGGAACGACTCCTGTTGGAAACCGACTCCCCGTATCTCGTTCCCAACGGGTTCAAACATCGCCGCAACACACCCGAAAGTATTCCGAAGATCGCTGCACTCGTCGCATCGCTGCTGGACACCGATGTGGCGCACGTTGCGACGCTGACAACCCGCAACGCCGAGCGTTTGTTCGAAAGGCTTCCTGCCCCGTGACATCGCCTGTCTCCACTGGTCCTGATTCACGTAGTCGCGGTCAGCCGACGCTCGTGATCGCGTCGAGCAATACCGGGAAACTCGCCGAGTTCCGGTCGATCCTTGGGGAATCGGTTCGCATTGTGTCGCTGGCCGACATCGGACTCGCTTCGCCGCAGGAAACCGGCGCGACATTCGAAGACAACTCGACGCTCAAGGCGCGTTATGTTTATGAGCACACCGGTCTAGTCACGCTCGCTGACGATTCGGGTCTCGAAGTCGACGCCCTGGGCGGCGCCCCAGGGGTGCGCTCGGCCCGGTACGCGGGCGACCACCATAACGACGCCGACAACCGGGCCCTGTTGAAGCGGAATCTTGCTGCCGTACCGGCCGGTGACCGGACCGCCCGTTTCGTCGCGGCCATCGCGATCATCGATGCCGCAGGCGCCCTGTTCGTGACTCACGGCGCCTGCGAGGGCTCGATTGCCTTCGAGGAACGAGGCTCCGGCGGCTTCGGCTACGATTCGCTGTTCGACCTGCCGGACGGACGGACGATGGCCGAACTTGCGGCTGTCGAGAAGAACTCGATCAGCCACCGTGCCCGCGCGCTGCGACAGGCGTTACCCGCCTTGCGGCAAGCGCTCGGCCTTGGGCCGAGCGAAGGACCGACCGCATCATGACGATCCACGTGAGTACGGCGGAAGGGTCGACAGCGTTGCACATGGCCTCCAACTTCCGGTCCTGGCAGCGCGATACGTTCGAACGTGGATTGCTGCCCGTGATCGGCATTTCGGGTGGTCGCGGCAAGAGCACGGTGGTCAGGATGCTTGACGCCATCCTTCGCCGGGCGCACCTCCGCACCGCGACGTGGACCAACCTCGGAATCGAGATTCGGGGCAAGCGCCAACGCGGCGAGATCAGCGCCTGGTCGCTGGCCCTCTCGCGGCTGTCCGAAACCTCGATCGATGTCGCCATTCAGGAGTTGCACTGGTCGACGATCAATGCGGTCGGGCTGCCACCGTCGTCGTATCCGGTCCTGGCTGTCACCAATCTCGCCGGGAGCCTGGACACCCCGCCCGGCGATGAGTCGACGCTGGCGGCGCGGCGCGGCGCCCATCGCGTGGCCGGCGCAGTCCACGCCAATGGCGTGCTGGTCTTGAACGGTGACGATCCCGCGTTGATGGAATGCGCCGATAGCGCGGCCTGCACCCTGGCCCTGACGTCGCTCTCACACGAATCCCCGAATCTTCGCCAGCACTTTGATGAGGGTGGCTCAGGTGTCTGGATCGAGGACGGGCACATCCGGTCGGGCGATTTCCAGCATGGACGATTCGTCTGCGATGAGGTGGATATCCAGGCTGGACTAGGCGGGGCGGCCCAGTTCGAGGTGGCGAACGCACTGACCGCGACGGCTATCGCCTCGTGTCTCGGCGTCGATGAGGAAATCATCGCCGAGGCGATCTGCGCGTTCCAGACCAGTGCCGATATCCTGCCCGGATCGTTCAACGTGGTCGATGTCAACGCCGTTCGGGTTGTCATCGATGCCGCCGCTCCATCGTGGCGCCTGCGATCCTTGTTGCGAGCGATCAATCCTCGCAATCACCGTCGACAGCTCTGCGTCATCGGCGATCTGGAAAGCCTGGCCGAACACGATTTGCCCGAGATCGGCCGGCTGCTGGGTCGTCATCAGGGCGCGATCTTCCTGCATTCGACCACCAGCGATCCGCTTGTCGAACGTTTCCGGCAGGGCATCACCGCCAACGATTATCCGCCCGTCTTCATCCACTTGCCAACGGAGCGGCGCGCACTCAATCAAGCATTGAAAACGGCCCGTCAGGACGACTTGCTCCTCGTCCTGACGGGCCCCGATCCCGGCCCGGCGCTTCGGGCAGTCGGTCGTTGGATGGGTGCAACCTAAGGTTTCGGTTCGGCTACAAGAACATACCAATGGGGATATGTCGCCTATAACCTGGTCACGGTCAGGCATGGTTTGTGGACCGGCCTACCGAGGCAGGTCCACAAACAGCCCACCCTCCCGACCACAGTCGCTCTCAAAAAGGGTGATCGGTGCCATCCACGACGAGCGGAGATGACCCGCTGCGCTGCCCTCGTCGCCCGCAGGGGCAGCTCGGGACCGCAACCGTACGTGTGACAGGCTTCCTCGCCGATTTGCGCAAGTTCTCGGAAGGTCATCCCGAGACCAGCGCAACGGAGTTGATACGAACTTCGGGTAAACGCCCGTCAGGTCGCTGCGGCGATCCAGCAGGGCCGGCTGCCAGCTCGAAATGACGTGCTGTTGCGGAACGTCCGCTGTCTACCCGGAGTCGGTGCGAGGCATGTCTCGCCGCTTGAGCGCCATCAGTCGGTCGAATTACACATCCGAGGGATATGTCGCTTGACGTTTGCCCAGCCATTCGCATGGTTGTATGGTCAGAGCGACCACGGGCGGAGCAAGCTGGCCCTGCTGAACACTCAGCCGTACAAAGATCCGGGATTGCACCCAACGTGGAAATCGGCCTAGGCAACGTGAAAGAGCGCTTCCTCGTCGATTTACGCCTCGGCTGAATTCAACAATTCGCCCGCCGAGACCGTCAGCGATGTGGGTTCGGTCAGGAACACGCCGTTGGCTCCAAGCACCTCTTCCAACTCCCGTTCGAGGTCGGCCGACCATTCCACACGCCGGGTTCGGCTCCGGAGACGCAGCACGTCAGCGCCCATCGAAATGTGGAACTCGACCGGATTCGACCCTTCGTGCCGGCGCAGGAGATCGTCGACCGTTTGCATCGCGTCGATATCCTGCCAGAGTTCAGCCGAAGACGGCAGCACCACGATTACCAGTGGCTCCGCCTGGGTCGGGACATTCGGCGCCGGCAAATCGGCCGAGGCCCCTTCGAGGATGAGCTGCTTCTTTTCCCCCCGCTCGTCGACCTTGGCCTGGAAGTCGAGGATGGCGTCTTCCACGATGAACGCGGTGTATTGCTCGTAGGTGTCCGGGAAGGCGACGACCTCGATGCTGCCCGTAAGATCCTCGACTTCGAGGACTGCCATCGTCCGGTTGTTCCGGGTCGTGATCCGGCGGATGGTCGTGACCATGCCGATGAACTGGGCTTTCGATCCTGGCGCTCGCTCGCCGATCTCGGCGAGGAGCGAACGGCCCACCGGGGCGCCGTTTCCGGTCCAGTCCATCAGCGGGTGCGAACTGAGGTAAAGACCCAGGAGTTCCTTTTCCCAGGCGAGCACTTGCTTGCGGTCAGCTGCTGGAACATCGGCCAGCCGCACACGGGCTCCAACCGGGGCAATGTCGGGAACGCCGCCAAAGAGGTCCATTTGGCCGCGGGCGGCCGCTTTCTGCCGATGCTGCGCGGCGCCGATCAGGGGTTCGAGTGAGGCGAGGATGGCCGCCCGTTCGCCGAAGCAATGGAGCGCGCCGGTCTTGGCCAGGCACTCGGCGACCCGCTTGTTGACCGCAGTCCAGTCCACGGCGTCACAAAACGCTTCGAGGGTCGTAAATTGTTGGCCGGCCGTTTCGGTTCGGGAAGCCAGCAGGCTCTCGACGGCCCCAAGTCCCACGTTCTTGACGGCGCCGAGGCCGAACCGGATCGCCTGTGCCCCCTCGAACTCCTCGACGGAATAGTCCAGCTTACTGCGGTTGACGCAGGGAGGGAGCAACGGGATGCCGGCCCGGCGACACTCGACGACGTTGAACACCGTCTTGTCCGTCGCACCCATTTCGGTCGACATCAATGCGGCCATGAACTCGACCGGGTGGTTCGCCTTGAGGTAGGCGGTCTGCGCCGTGATCACGCCGTAGGCGGCACTGTGCGCTTTTGGAAATCCGTAGCCAGCGAAGCGCTCGATCATCTCGTAGATGTCGCCGGCGAGCTTGGCCGAAATCTCGTTTCCCCGGCAGCCTTCAACGAATCGATCGCGGTACTTCGCCATTTCGGCGGGGAGCTTCTTGCCCATCGCCTTGCGTAGCCCATCGGACTCGGCCATGGAAAACCCGGCCAGGACGTTGGCGATCTGCATCACCTGCTCCTGGTAGAGCGGCACGCCGTGCGTTTCCTTGAGAATCGATTCCATCAACGGGTGCATGTACTCGGTGGTGGCGCGGCCGTGGCGGCGGGCGATGTAATCCGGCGCCATCTGCATCGGCCCGGGCCGGATCAGCGCGCTGAGGGCCACGATATCCTCGAACGCGGTTGGCGCCACGTCGGTCGTCATCCGGGTCGTCATGCCGCCTTCCAGCTGGAAGACGCCGGCCGTCTCTCCGCGCCGCAAACCTGCCATCGCCTTGGGATCGTCCAACGGAATATCATCAAGGGATATGTCGTGTCCAGATTCCCGCGCCAGGTCGATCGCCTTCCGCATCACGGTCAACGTCTTCAATCCCAGGAAGTCCATCTTGAGCAGGCCGATGCCTTCGAGCTGCGCCATCGGGAACTGGGTCGTGACGTCGCCTTCGCTTTTGCCGCCGGCGCGCTGCAGCGGCACGTGCTGCATCAGCGGATCGCGGGAAATGACGACCCCGGCGGCGTGCGTCGACGAATGGCGAGCCAGCCCCTCGACCTTGCGGGCGGTGTCGACGAGTTCCTTGAGGTGCTGTTCCTGCCCCAGCAGCTTGACGAGCTCGGGCACGCTCTCGAGCGCCTTGTCGATCGTCATGGTGGGGTGAACCGGAATCAGCCGGGCAACGCGATCGGTATCCGCGAAGCTCATACCCAACGCCCGCCCACAATCGCGGACCGCGGCCTTGGCCTTGAGCGTCCCGAACGTCACGATTTGGGCGACCCGGTCGTCTCCGTACTTGCGCACCACGTAATCGATGACTTCGGAACGACGATCATCGGCAAAATCGATGTCGATGTCCGGCATCGAGATGCGTGACGGGTTGAGGAAGCGCTCGAAGATGAGCTCGTATTTGAGTGGGTCGAGACCGGTGATGTCCAGGGAATAGCAGACGATACTCCCGGCCGACGACCCGCGGCCCGGTCCGACGAGAATGCCGCTCGATTTGGCGAACCTGATGAAATCCCAGGTGATGAGGAAGTAACTGGTGAACCCCATCGCCTCGATGACGCCGAGTTCGTAATCGAGTCGCTGACCCACGGCGCCATCCAGCGTGCCGTAGCGCTCGAGGGCGCCGCGTTCGCAGAGTTGGCGCAGGTACGAGTCGGGAGAGAACCCTTCGGGCACGTCGAAGTCCGGCAGCTGATAGCCCTTGAACCCCAGATCGACGTGGCACATCTCGGCGATCCGGATCGTGTTCGAAATGGCGTCGGGCGTTTCCGCAAAGAGCCGGGCCATCGCGTCCGGGCCTTTAAGGAAGAACTGGTCGGAATCGGTCTTCATCCGCTTTGGATCGTGAATCGTGGTGTTGGTCTGGACGCAGACCAGAACATCCTGGGCGGCGGCGTCGTGCTCGGAGCAGTAGTGGACATCGTTGGTGGCGACCAGGGGCAGGTTGAGCTCGCGCGCCAGGTCGATCATCTGACGGTTGGTTTGGAGCTGTTCCTTGAGACCGTGATCCTGAAGTTCGATGTAGAAGCGGTCCTTGCCGAAGATTTCCGAGAGCTCGCCGGCGTACCGGCGAGCGGCGTCTGGATTGCCATTGAGGAAGTTATTGGCGACGGGACCACCGAGGCAGGCGGAGGTGGCGATGATGCCTTCGCCGTACCGTTGCAGGAGTTCGAGATCGACGCGCGGGCGGTAGTAAAACCCTTCGAGCGCGGCAATGCTGGCGAGCTTGAGCAGGTTCCGATAGCCCTTGTCGTTTTCGGCGAGCAGGAGCAAGTGGTAGGACTTGCGTTCCCGCTTCGAAATCGGCCCTTCCGCCAGGTAGGCCTCCATCCCGATGATCGGGTGCAGCCCGGCCTTCACGCCCGCCTGGTACCAATCGAGCGCCGCGTACATGACGCCGTGATCGGTCACCGCCATGTGCTTCATCCCGAGTTCCTGGGCCCGGCTAACGTATTCGTCGATTCTCCCCATGCCATCCAGCAACGAAAACTCGGTATGAAGATGGAGGTGGGCGAATTCGTTCACGACAGGGTTCCCCCGATTGGGCAAGGCGAATGTCTGACGGGTGAGCGAAAAGATCAATACAGCACGCCATAAGTGTACGTACAGATCATCATTCTACCTAATTCCCGGATTCGCAATCGAGAAAACCCACAGCCAGGTTGAGGCGGTGGGTCTTCCTGAAGCGGGCACGCGGCGAACGATATCCACGGAGCGAGACAGAAACCGGCGGGACTGCCCGGGCTTGCTGACCAATCACCCTGAGACCATTCAGGCCGCGACGGCGCCTGTGGCGGGATCGCCATCCCGGAGCACGTGCCGCGCCTGCTCCGCCAGGAGGCGAAGCACCTGGCGCATGGAATCGCGGTAGGCCTCGGGAACGTGATCGTTCTGGAGCAGATTAAGCACTTCAGTGATCTCCGGCTCGCCGGACAGCAGGCTGGAGAGTTCACCCGGCAAGAACCCGGCAGACGCCAGCAACTCGTCGCGATTCAACGGTTCCAGCTCGAGCGCAATCGCCAATTGTTCGACCGCATCCCGAGTTGGAGTGCGAGCGCCGCTTTCAAGCCGGCTGACATAGGAATGATCAAACCCGGCGCGACCGGCAAGTTTGCTTTGCGACACACGCCGCGCTTCCCGAAATTTCTTGAGCGTCACGCCGAAACCGATTCCCGCCCGATCGAACATGACTTGCTCCTCGATTGCTCACCGGACATCTGCACAACCCTTGCACAGGTTTGGTAAGCGTTGATTGCCAGATGGTCACGTTTCCGTAACCCGATGACATCATCTTAGCGGTCAATTGCCACGCTGTCAACACTTTGTCCGAACAATCCACACAGAGTGCGATTTCGACGCCAGTCAACGACAAAGTCTCCATATGCGGTCGCCTTGTTAATATCTACTGTCACTGACTGACGTTACACTGGCGGATAGGTCCGGTCTGGAGGCGAATTGGAGGACCCCGGACTCTCAGGCGGTATACTGCCGGCGCCTGTGCGGCGCTCAGGCGCCGGCACTGGCATCATTGACGGAAGGCTCCGTCATTCGAGAAGGGGCAGGATTTCGTTGACCGCCAAAGACGACGCAATCGAAACGCGGGTGTTGAAAGGCGCCGCCCTGGCGAAACGCCTTCGGGCGGAAATCGCGGGGGCCAAGGTGCACCTCGCCGAGCTGGGCGGGCGGCCACCGGTGCTCGCCACACTCCTCGTCGGCGAGGACGCGCCGGCTCTTGCCTACCGCGCGTCGATCGACCGCACATTCCGGAAAGTGGATATCGAGCACAGGCATGTGGAGTTGCCAGCGACAACATCGAATGCCGAACTTGTCGCGGCCGTCGAAAGGCTCAACGCTACGCCGGACATCACTGGCATCCTCGTGTTGATGCCGCTTCCGGACCACCTCGATCCGCATGTCATCCTGGAGCACCTGTCGCCCTTGAAGGATGTCGACGGCATCACCCCGACCAACGCCGGGCGTTTGCATCTCGGTCTGCCCTCCCTGCGTCCCAGCACGCCGGCGGGTGGCCTGGAATTGCTCGACTATTTCGGGGTCGACCTGGAAGGCGCCAGGGTCACGGTGATCGGCCGCAGCAACGTGGTTGGGCGGCCGATGGCGACGCTATTGACGCAGCGCCACGCCACGGTGACCCTATGCCACCGCCGGACGGTGGATTTGCCGGCCGAGGTGCGGCGGGCGGACGTGGTGTGCATCGCGGCCGGTTCGGCGGGACTGGTGACGGCGGAGATGGTCAAGCCTGGCGCGGTCGTGCTCGATTTCGGAGTCAACGTGAACGAGGCCGGGAGCATCGTTGGAGATGCGGATTTCGAGGGGTTGCTCGGCGTGGCCGGGGCCATCACACCGGTTCCCGGAGGCACGGGCCCGGTGACGGCGCTGGTGCTGGCCAGAAACACGTTGGAGGCGGGATTCGCTGCCCTGCAAGGGTCGCTGGATGACGTGCGTTTCGAGCTGCCGGCGCGGCTCAGGCCGGACGCCGAGCGCCCAGCGCCCGTGTGATCCTGCACCCAGACCAGGGACAAGAGGCGAGGTGGTTCATCGGGGCGTCCGATCAGACCGATTGCCGCCGTTTCCATATCGAACCCGCGACGCAACCCTGAGCGCCGTGACGGATTCGACGTTGAATCCCGGTCGACCTTCGTGCTAAGCTTGCGCTCGCGCGTTGGGGTGTCGTCTAACGGTAGGACGCCTGTCTCTGGAACAGGTAGTTGGGGTTCGAATCCCTGCACCCCAGCCAAAAGTCAACGAGCAAGGCCGGTTCCAATGGAACCGGCCTTTTGCGTGGCTTTGCCACTTCGACGGATCTCTCCCCGGGGTTCGAGGCGCGACCTTCACTGAAAGATCGATTTTGTCCGAACCGGGCCGGGTCGGTACACCTACTCGTCGAAGTGCAAGCGACCGTTGAAAACCCGACCGGCCGGCAGATTCTCGAGAACAGCATGGTCCAGCGTGGCGGCGTCGGTAGATGTCACGATCACCTGGCAATTGCAGCCCGCGACCGCGGTCAACAACAGTTCCCGATGAACGCTGTCCAGCTCCGAAAGCACATCGTCGAGAAGCAGAATCGGACGTTCGCCGGACACTTCGTCGATGATGTCTATTTCGGCCAGCCGGTACGCGACAACGCCCAGGCGCTGTTGCCCGCGCGATCCGAAGGACGCCAGTTCCCGGCCGTCGATCAGGAACACGATGTCGTCGCGGTGGGGTCCGACGACTGTCACGCCGCGCCGGAACTCCTCGTGGCGGACATCCTCGATCGCGGCCTGGTAGGCGGCGGCGATTCGCGGCTGATCGTCAACCTCACCAGCCAGGGCACCGGGCAGCGGCAGCCGCGGAACGTAGGAGAGACCAAGCACAGCGTCGGCAACGAGGTCGACTGACCGAACCCGAATCAGCTCGCCGATTCTGGCCACCACACGCTGCCGATGCGCCATGACCATCGATCCGGAGGCGACGATTTCCTCGTCCCAGAACGAGATCTCGTTCACGGCGGCCCGGTCCCGAACGCTCCGGCGTTCACGTGCGAACCGTTTCAGCAGTTGATTGCGCTGCGCCAGCACTTTGCCGTACTGGGAAAGCGCGTAGAGGTAGGACCGGTCCATCTGTGAGATCAGGATATCCAGCTGGCGGCGCCGTTCCGATGGAGGTCCGGAAACGAGGAGCACGTCCTCCGGCGAGAAGAGCACGCATTTCAGGACGCCGACAAGTTCCTGGGCGCGAACCGGTTCGCCATTGAGCAGGAATTGCTTTCGCGCCAGGGTTTGGCGATCGGCATCCAGTTCGAGATTGATGCCAACCCGTCGGGCGCCATCGAGGGTATCGATCGACGCCTCGATCCGGGCGTACGGCCGCACGCCGTATTCTTCACCGCTGCGCCAGCGGACAACGTCACGATCGGTTGCGGTCCGTGGGGATCGGGTGGTCGAAAGCAGGACCAGCGCTTCGAGGACGCTGGTCTTGCCGCTGGCGTTCCGGCCGGTGATTCGAAGCCCCTGGGGCGGCGGCTCGATGACGAGCTGCCCGTACGTCCGGAACTGATCGAGCGCCAGGCGATTCAGTCGCATCGGCCCAGGGTCCCGAGATGACGACGCATCTATTGGCCGCCGATCACCATGGGCATAATCACGTGCGTGTACGAATCGTTACCGCTGGGGCGGATGATGCCGGCCTGGGTCGTGCCGTTGAGCCCAAGCGTCACCTGGCCGTGCTTCAGGACCGACAGCACGTCGGCCAGGTAGCGGCTGTTGAACGCGATCTGGACATCCCCGCCCGTGACGCTTGCGTCCACAAAACTGTGGCTGTTGCCGCGTTCGGCGGCGTTGGCGGTGACCTCGACGTTGCCCGGCGTCAGGTCGTCCTCGCCCGGAGATATGACCAGCCGCACGACATCGTTGTTCTCACGCGCGAAGTAGCTGGCCCGACGCACGGCGTTGAGCAGCACATCGCGGCTGAGGTCGACCCGGGTCGTGAAGTCCTTGGGAACGATCTGCCGGACATCGGGAAACGTACCGTCGATCAAGCGGGACACCCACTCGGTGTCGCCGATCCGGGCCATGACCTGGCTGCGGTTCGGGGTGACGGCGAGCCGGATCGTTTCGTCCGTATCGCCGATGATCCGCGCCAGCTCGCGATAGGAACGGGCCGGCACGATCAGGTCGGTACGCTCCTCGACCGAGGTGGTGAGGGCGCCTTCATTGACCGCCATCCGGAAACCATCGGCGGACGCCAGCGTGACCTTGTCGCCTTCGAACCGGGTCAAGACGCCGGCCAGCACGGGCCGGGAGTCATCGCTGGCGGCGGCGAACTCGACGAGGGATATGAGATCGCGAAGGTGCTGGGCCTCGATTTCGACGCCGAACCCGTCGTTGGTAATGGAGGGAATGACGGGGAAGTCTTCGGCATCGATCCCATTGATCGATGCCTGGTCGCGGCCGGATTGGACGGTCAGCGACATGCGGGACGTATCGACCGTCAACTCGATGCCGCCCGCCGGGAGGGTGTTGACGAATTCGCCGAGCAACCGGGCGTCGATCGTGATCCGGCCCTCTTCCTGGATGTCCGCGTCGATCCAGGTCGTGACGCCGATTTCGAGATTGGTCGCCGCCACGCGAATCCGACCGTCGTCCGTAGCAAGCAGCACGTTGCTCAACACCGGCAACGACGTGCGCGACGCAACCGCGCGGCTGACCCGGCCCAATGCCCGTTGCAAATTTTCCTGAAGGCCCGAAACCCTCACCAGCCAACCCCATTTCACGTATCACGACGGACTGATTAGTCGGCCTGAAGTCTAGCACGATGCAGGCAGCGATCGGAGCCAGACGACCTGTTCCCAATTGTCACCAAAGGTCTTGCCATACCCGATCATATGTTCTACAATTGAGTTCAGAACAAACGTTCTTATGAAAGGCGAGATCAGATGACGGCACCTACTTCCTTCGATCCGGCACGGCACCTTTCGCTGGTCAGCGGCAAGGACTATCTGGAAGTCAAATGGCGACTCGTCTGGCTGCGGAGCGAGCACCCGGACGCGAGCATCGAGACCGAACTCGTGACCCACGCCAACGGCGAGGCAATCTTCCGGGCACAGGTCAGCATCCCGGGCGGCGGCTCGGCCACGGGTTGGGGCAGTGAAGATGCCCAGGGTTTCGGCGACTACATCGAAAAGGCCGAAACCAAGGCAATCGGGCGAGCGCTGGCGGCGCTCGGCTTCGGCACCCAGTTCTGCGCCGATTTCGATTTTGGGGCTTCCGCCGGACGCGTCGTCGACTCGCCGGTGGCGATGGCGCCGATGCGGATGACCGACGGCCCGGGTGAACGCAATCGGGCGGGCGCCGATGTCGAGGCGTCCGAACGACAGCGGAACATGATCCAGTCACTGGCGCGGGATCTCAAGATCAGCGGCACCGCGCTCGACGAGTTGAGCCGGGACCTGACCAATGCGCCGCTGGTCGGCATTAACCGGAAGAACGCCTCCCGCGTCATCGATGTCCTCCAGGAGCGACGTCAGGCGCGCAACTCGATTCCTGCCTAACCGATTGACGGCAACCGGCCATCACGTTCCGGAGACAGCATCATGCGCAGCACGATCGATCCACGACGTCAACTCACAGTCATGATCCGGCCCCCCAGCGGACCCGGTGAATCCAGTAAGGTCGAGTACCTGGCCTCGCTCGAGCGGCGACTCGCCGACGGGTACGCGCGGATCGAGGACGCTCGGATTCGCGGCCAGGATGTGACCGCTTGGGAGGCGTTCTGGATCGACCTGCTCCACCAGTACGAAATGGCGGTCGACGGGCTCCAGGAAGCAGCGTAGGAACCAGGAACCATCGCAACGAAAAGCCGGCGACGCATCGAGCGTCGCCGGCTCTCCTGCATCCGCATTGTGAAGATGACGATTAGTTCTCGTGGACGGTCACCTTCTGGAGCACCACTGGCTCTACCGGCGACGAGGGCTCACCGCTGGAGCTGGACTTGACCTTGACGCTGGCAATGGCGTCGACCACGTCGAGCCCACTGGTGACCTTGCCGAAAATCGTGTAGTTCTTCGGCAGCCGACCCTTGAGATCAGCGTGGCAAATGAAGAACTGGCTGCCGTTGGTGTTGGGACCGGAGTTGGCCATCGCCAGCGTGCCCGGCTCATAGTCCTTCGCCACCTTTTCGTCGGCGAATTTGTAGCCTGGGCCGCCCATGCCCGATCCGGTGGGATCGCCGCCCTGGACCATGAATCCCTTGATGATCCGGTGGAATGGCGTGCCGTCGTAGAAGCCATCCTTCGCCAGGCTGACGAAGTTATTGACGGTGTTCGGCGCGTCCTCGGGAAAGAACTCGACGTCGACCGAGCCCTGATTGGTTTCGAGCGTCGCGGTGTAGGTCTTCTCCGTGTCGAGCTGCATGTCGAACGGTTTCGCGTACTGAGCCAAAATGGAACCCTTTCATCTGATCGGCGAGTCGTCGACTTCGCCGTCAGTCGTTGACGGTTGAACACCGGCCAAACCCAATGCCTCGGCATTGGCCGCCATGGCGCGCACGACGAACTCTACGTGTTCTTCGAACGGGATGCCGAGTTCGTCGGCACCGGACGTAAGGTCTTCGCGGCGCACGGCTTCGGCGAAGCGGCGGTCCTTCATCTTTTTCTTGACTGACGAGGCCTTGACGTCGGCGACGGCTTTGGACGGCCGAACGAGGGCGACGGCGGAGATGAAGCCGGTGAGCTCATCAACGGCAAACAGGGTCTTTTCCAGGTCGGTTTCGCGAGGATAGGCGGGGTCGTCCGCGTGACTGACGATGGCCTTGACGACCCAGGCAGGATAGCCCGCCGTTTCCAGGAACCGGGCGCCGACGAAAGGATGCTCGTCCAGCGTTGGGTGCCGTTCGAAGTCGAAATCGTGGATCAGGCCGACCAGTCCCCAGGCTTCTTCAAGCTCGCCGTGTTTTACGGCATAGGCTCGCATCGCGGTCTCCACCGCCAAACAATGCCGGCGCAGACTGGGCGCCTGCACCCACTCCGTCAGGAGGCTCCAGGCATCGTCCCGCGTCTTGCCGTTCAAATCCGGATATGAAAGGGACACGCTTCAACCCCGTTTCGAGAATCGACCTACTCGATGAACATCGCATCGCCGAAGGAAAAGAACCGGTAGCGGTGGGCAATGGCCTGCCGATACGCTTCGAACAAAAACTCCTCGCCGGCGAACGACGCCATCATGAGGAGCAAGGTCGATTTCGGCAAGTGGAAGTTGGTGATCATGGCGTCAACCATCTGCCATCGATGCCCCGGCGTGATGTAGATGCTGGTCATTCCCGCGAACGGCTGACCTGCCCGGATGTCCGGGCGGCTGCCGTAGGTTTCCAGGGTGCGGGCCGCGGTTGTGCCAACGGCGATGATCCGCGAGTCCCGGCTGCGAGCGGCGGCGATAGCGAGCGCCGCAGGTTCCGGCACGGCGCACCATTCGCTGTGGATAACATGGTCGTCGGCGTGCTCGACCATCACTGGCCGAAAGGTATCCAGGCCGACGTGGAGCGTGACGTGCGCCGTTGGCAGGCCAGCCTGCGCCAGCGCCGCCAGGAGATCGGCGTCGAAATGCAGGCCCGCCGTGGGCGCCGCCGCGGAGCCGGCATCATGGGCGTAGACGGTCTGGTAGCGGTCATCGTCATCCAGTTGAGCGTGGATGTAGGGGGGAAGTGGCACCCGGCCGTAACCGCCAAGATTCTCCGCCAGGGTCTCGTCGAGCTGAACCACCGCCTGACCCGCCTCGCCCTTGGCGATGACGGTCACGGCTGCGTCCGGCTGATCGAACCGGGAATAGACGATCAGCTCTTCACCGATCCACAGTCGCCGGGCTGGCCGCAGCAGGACATCCCAGCAACGATCACCCAGGTCGCGAAGGAGCAGCACCTCGACCGCGGCGCCAGTCTGGCGATGCCCGTTGATCCGGGCCGGCAGCACCCGGCTGTCGTTGAAGACCAGCAAGTCCCCCTTCCGCAACAAGCCGGGCAGTTCATTGAACATCCGGTGTGTTATGTCGCCTGTCGGCCGGTCGAGCGTCAGCAACCGGCTTGCGGAGCGGCGTTCGAGCGGCTCCTGGGCGATGAGTTCCGATGGAAGCTCGTAATCGAAGTCCGCCATCGGCAGGCGGCGGTCAGGGTCTCGCGTCACTCGGCGTCCTGAAACAACGACGCCTGGTTGGTCCGATCGGCGGGAAACGAAATACCCAGGTGCTCGTAGGCGCGGCGTGTGGCGACGCGGCCGCGGGGCGTCCGCTGGAGGAACCCAAGCTGCAGCAGATACGGCTCGTAGACATCCATGATGGTATCGGTTTCCTCGCTGGTTGCGGCGGCCAGCGTGTCGACCCCGACCGGTCCACCGTCGAACTTGTCGATCAGCGCCACCAGGATCCGGCGGTCGGTCTCATCGAGTCCCAACGTGTCGATCTCCAGCAGCTCCAAGGCTCGATCGGCCGTGCTTTCGGTGACGATCGTTTCGCCGGCGACCTGCGCAACATCGCGGACGCGCCGCAGCAACCGGTTGGCGATGCGCGGTGTGCCGCGAGCGCGTCCCGCAAGCATCCGGGCGCCAAGCTCATCGATCGGCATTGCCAGGATCGACGACGAGCGCTTGATGATGAGCTCCATCGCGTCGTGGTCGTAGAAATCGAGCCGCAGGACGGCCCCGAAGCGATCGCGCAGCGGCCCGGTGAGCAACGCCAGCCTAGTCGTGGCCCCGACCAGGGTGAATTTCGGCAGGTTGATGCGCATCGTTCGCGCGGCCGGCCCCTTGCCGATGATGATATCGACTGCGAAGTCTTCCATCGCCGGGTAGAGCACTTCTTCCACCACGCGATTGAGACGGTGAATCTCGTCGATGAAGAGCACATCGCCGTGCTTGAGATTGGTGAGGATGGAGACGAGATCGCCCTGCCGCTCGATCGCTGGCCCCGAGGTAATGCGCAGGCTAACCCCCATCTCGGCCGCGATGATCGACGCGAGGGTTGTCTTGCCCAGGCCAGGCGGCCCGTAGAGCAGGATGTGATCGAGCGGCTCTTCCCGCGCAAGGGCCGCCTGGATGAAAATGTTGAGATTGGTCTTGACCCGGTCCTGACCGATGTACTCGTCGAGCCGCCGGGGGCGCAGCGATTTCTCGACAACAGCGTCTTCGTCGCGCTGCGTGCCGGTGACGACTCTGCTGGCTTCCCGGTCACTGGCGCCGGGTGGCATTTGGCCCGGAGGCCGGCGTGATTCTGTCATGTCTCCATTATACGGCCTGTCGAACGTTTGTTCTCATCCTGCCGTGGTCCCTTCGGCGGCATTCGTGTCGCGGGTCACGGAGCCACGCCGGACGGCGTCGAGATGGCTTCAGGCGACGTGGACGGCGTGCCCGCGCCCAGGGTATCGAGCTGGGTTTGGGATCGTTCACCAATCAGGGTGGTGGGATCGATTTCCGCCGCCCGCCGGTACAGTGAAAGCGCTTCGTCCGTGCGGGCGGGGGTCCAGGCCAGGTACAACTCGGCGAGGTAATAGTGGGCAATCTGGCTGTCGGGATCCAGTTCGATCGCCCGTTGAAACTGCAACTCGGCGTCGGCCTGCATGTCGCCGTCGGCGAGCGTTCGGGCGAAGCTGACGCGCGCCTCGACGTCGTCCGGGGAGAGACCGAGGGCGCGTTCGTACAGTGGAATGGCGTCGGCCAGCCGGTTCGAATTGCCCAGCAGGTTGGCCAGCAGCAGGATGTCTTCCAGATCGTCCGGGTTCTGGGCGACGATCGTTTCCTGGGCGGCGATGATATCGCTGTTGGGATCGACGTAGTTCTCGGCATCGCTCTCGTCCTCGCCGAAGAGATTGCCGAAGACGTCGGTAACGGAGAGGCTGACGAAGACGCCGCCGAGCATGGCGCAAATCACGAGCGAGGAAACGATCGTGAACACCAGCTGGGCGCGCGTGGCGCCAGCGAGCGGGCCCTGGTTCCGCCGTTTGGCTGGTCGCTGGGGTTGCGGACGACGGGAATTGCTCACGAAAAGCCCTTGGCGAAGCGTTCGATCGAGGAAGGCCGCACACTGCAGCCCGGCGGCGATGCCGCTGGCGAAGCGGCCAAACGATACCAAATTCCAGTGCCGCCCGGCTTTGCGAATCCGATCGTGCCCCTGCTATACTTCGTTCGCTCTGCGGGAGCATGTGCCGGCCTAGCTCAGTTGGTAGAGCAGCTGTTTCGTAAACAGCAGGTCTGCGGTTCGAGTCCGCAGGTCGGCTCCGTGCGGAACGCAGGCAAAACAGGCCGATGTGGCGGAACAGGCAGACGCGCTACGTTCAGGGCGTAGTGGGGGTAACCCCGTGGGAGTTCGAATCTCCCCCTCGGCACCGGGCCACGGATCGTGAGACGATTCGACCCGCGCACGTTAACATGCGAAGACACTCACCGCAGGGAGTTGAGGATGGCCGCTGATCCGGTTTCCGGGTTAGAGGAAAGTCCGAGCTGCACAGAGCAAGGGTGCCCGGTGAAAACCGGGGAAACGCGGCAACGCGTTGACAGTCCACACTGGCGTGTCCGCGAGGACGCGAGAGCAACAGAGACCATTCCCGCCGATTTCGATCGGTCGGGCTGAAAAGGGCAATCCTCCCCGCAGCAATCTCCGATTCGACCGTTTGCAGGCTGCTCGCCGAGGTCGGAAGTCGAGAGCCGTCACGGAGGCGACGACGTGACCAGCCTTTACGGTTGAGAGAGATGGCCATCTCGAACAGAACTCGGCTTACTCCTTCTCTCCTGCGTGTGATCGTATGGTGCCCTTAGCTCATTCGGCAGAGCGCTGGTCTGTGGCACCGGAGGTGGCGGGTTCGAACCCCGTAGGGCACCCCAGAAGCACCAAAA
>JBGTNF010000520.1:0-3658 GCA_041743205.1 Thermomicrobiales bacterium
CAAGCGCGCTTCGCGGCCGCCCCTACGAAACATCGTAAGCTCATGCGGCTTTTCGGGATCGGCTTGACGTGACACGACCTTGGTCCAATTCTGTAAGGGTTCAACGATAGCGCGTGCATACGCATCATGAGCCGAACAGGCGTCGTTGATCGAGGTGGCAACTGAACGGAACTGAACCGGAGGCGTTCGTGGCCTCCACTGAGAATTGGACTTCCGAGGAATGGGCCCAGGCCCAGCGATACACGTTCACCGTCGGTTGGAGTGTTGAGGACGAGATCTTCATCGCTTCGGCAATCGAGATTCCGTACGCCATGAGTCATGGCCGCACGCCGGAAGAAGCTGTTCACAATGCCGTTGATGCCGTCGCCTCCGTGATTGACGCCGCTGCCGACAACCCGGCGATCATCATACCGGAGCCGAGCGGAATTACCGTCTGAGTTCCGGCTCATCATCCATCTACGAGAGTTCCGGCGCGTCCAGGACTGGCGCTGATGTTACATCGACCAGGCGATGGTTTAGGCACGTCGCTGGGCTACGAACAGCGTTTTCGTGTCGCTGAAGGCGACCAGCTTGCCATCGCGGATTTCGGCGGCGAACTGAGCCTGGATCGCTTCGCTTGCGTCCAGCATCATCGTTTCCAGCGCATCCCGGTCGCCAACGGTCATCCGGGAGCGCGATGTCCAGTCATCGAAGTCGTGCCGCTTGGCGAACGATTCGGCGTTCGTCGTCACCAGCCCGGCTTCTCCGATCAGCGCCAGCCACTCGTCGACTGTCAGCGACCGCATGTGCGAGGGATCGCGCGCCAACTCGAAGCGATTGAAGAACGCGCCCCCCTCGCCATCCGGCACGGTGCTGTCGACCTGCACGAACCGCCCGCCTGGGCGCAGCACGCGCACCGCCTCGATGACAAAGCGTCCCGGTTCCGGGAAGTGATGGGGCGCGATTCGACACGTGACGAGGTCGAACGATCCATCGTCGAACGGTAACTGCTCGGCGTCGGCGACCGCCACCGTCACGTTTGTCAACCCGAGTTCGGCGAACGACCGTTCGGCGTGGACGAGGATTTCCGGCGTGAGATCTGAGGCGATCACCTCGGCCACCAGGGGCGCGAAAACGCGCGCCACGTGACCGCCGCCGGTCGCGATGTCGAGCAGGCGCTCGGCGGGGAGCGGGGCCGCCAGGGCGATCATGCGCTGGAGATCGGAGCCGGTGGCGTGACCCACGCTCTTGACGTAGGCGTCGCCGACCGAGGTGTACTGCGCGCGGACTCGGTCCTTGGCGTCAGCGGTCGAAGGTTGATTGGTGGTCATCGTCCGTTTACCCCTTGTCCAGGGCCGAGACAAGCTCGGCACCTCTACGAGCCGCTTGAGCTTTCCATCTGCGCCACAAGGTCGTGGGCGATGCGGGCGGCCGAGTCGCGGTCGTCCGGGGCCAGGGCGCCGTCGATCACGAGTTCCCGCAGGTGGTCCTTGACCTCGGCGATCCATTTGCCGGGACGGCGGTCGAACATCCGCATCAGGTCGTCGCCGTCCAGCGGACTCCGGAGCTTCGCCAGCGCGACATCCGCTTCCAGCCTGGCAACGTGATCGCGCAATCCCTGGACCCGGCTGGCGGCCGCGCGTTGTTTGGACGGGTTGGCCGAGGTGACGTCGGCGGCGGCGAGGTCGAGCAGGTCCGGCAGGATTGCCCCCGCCTCGAGCGCGAGGCGGCGCACGGCGCTGTCCGTCCAGCTCACCGCATCGTAGGAGGCGCATCGCAGGTGCATGTCCACCAGGCGGACGACGGCGATGCGGGTGACCTTGTCGGCCTTGAGCCGGCCGAGGAGCCGCTTCGCGAGGTCGGCGCCAACGCGTTCGTGGCCGAAGAAATGGACTTCACCTTGCGCGTCGACCGATCGCGTGAGCGGCTTGGCAGCATCGTGCAGGAGCGCCGCCCAGCGCACGATCGGGCGCGGTGGTGATTGCACGACCACCCGTTTGGTGTGCTCCCACAGGTCTTTTTCGCGATGGATGCCCGCGTAGTCCCGAACCGAACGTTCGAGCGGGATCAGCTCGGGCATGGCGAGGCCCAGGAGGCCAGTTTCGAGCAGGGTCTGCAACCCGTGATCGGCGTAGTCGCCGCAGAGCAGGCGCGTCACTTCGGCCAGAGTCCGCTCGGCGCTGACGGTCTCGATCGACGGGGCCTGACGCGCCATGGCGTCGAGGGTCAGCGGGTCGACCACGAACCCGAGCTGGGAAACGAACCGGGCCACGCGCAACAGCCGCAGGGGATCCTCGCGGAATCGCTCGTCGGGGTCGCCGACCGCCCGCAACCGGCCCTGCGCCAGGTCGGCCTGGCCATCGAATGGATCGACGATCGCGCCGTCGCGGACATCGATCGCGATCGCGTTGATGGTCACGTCACGGCGAGCCAGGTCGTCGTGGATCGACTTGCCGTAGACCACCTCGGGATGGCGGCTGCCCGGTTGGTACTGTTCGCTGCGATAGGTGGTGATTTCGACCGGCAACGGCGTGGACTCGCCAGCGAAGACGAGGCCGATCGTGCCGAACCGTTCGCCCACATCGTAGAGTCCGGCGTGAAGAAAGCGGGAAGCGATAGCCCGGACCTGCTCCGGCCGCGCCGAGGTCGCAAAATCCAGGTCATTCGGCAATATCCGGTCGAGCAGGATATCGCGGACCACCCCACCGACGAGGTAGAGCTCGTGATCATCCGCCGCGAAGGCGGCCGCCAGCCCGTCGACGATCTCCTGCTGCGCGGAAGCCAGGCGCGAGATCACCGGCCCGTGGTCGCTGTTCTTGGTGGTGGAAGTAGTCTGATCGGTGATCGGTGCTCTCCATCGCTCGGGCGTGCGGCGATGCCGGATCGACTCGCTGAGGGAGAGTTTAAGCGATCCGGGGCGAACGATACGGAGTTTGGGTTAACCATCGGCGCACGTCGTTATCGTAGGGGTTAACCTGGCCCCGCTGGATACGTATTGACCCGTGGCTGACGGTCCCGTTGCTCAGGGCGATCACGTATCCAGCGGGGCCAGGATCGCCCCTACCCCAGGTCGTTGAGTGGCTCTATCGGTTCGCGTATTGCCTATCCGAAGTCCGCATGAATCGTCCCGTTTGCTCCGCTAACCGAAGTCGGTCGCCGCAAATTAACCAGACGCACGACAGGGCGGAATCGCTTCCACCCTGTCTCACGTCGCATGGGTTGAGGAACCAGTCGGATTTACTGCTTCGAGCGGCGTTCGTACATCCAGAGCGCGACCGGGATAAGCACGGCCATCGCCAGCACCAGGTAGACCACAACCATCCAGGCCTCGTTGCCACGAGCCGGATAGCCATTGAGAAGACTGCGCGTGGCGTCGAGCAACAACGTGAACGGCTGGTTCTTGGCGAATCCCTGCAACCATCCCGGCAGGAATTCCGGGTTGATGAACGTGCTGCTGAGGAAGGTCAGCGGGAAGATGAGCGTGAACCCGATCGAATTCACGGCCTCGACGGTTTTCAGCCACAACCCGATGATTGCACCCAGCCAGGCCAGGGTGAAGGCCATCAACAGCATCAGGCCAATCGCCGCCAGCCATTCGAGCGGATTCGCCGACGGGCGGAAACCGACCAGCAACCCGATCAGGATCGTGATCGCGGTCGTGAAGATCGCGATGCCCATG